>USEK01000033.1 GCA_900553705.1 uncultured Collinsella sp. | reverse complement strand
ATCTACACTCGACTAGTCGTCGGCAGCGTCAGATGTGTATAAGAGACAGAGATAGCGGGCGTCAGCAACGTCGTTCTATCGCTTGCGTACGCGCAGTTTATGAGTGTGGGAACGGATTCGTGCATCCTGATTGCCGCGACGATGGCGACGTTCGCCGTTTGGGGCATGCCTTTTGGCGCGTCGCTCCGCGTTGCGGATAAGGACGAGAAGGCGCTCATGCTGGGCTACTCAATCTCGGGTGTTCTTGGCGGCGTAAGCGAGCCGGCGCTGTACGGTTGCGGCTTTAAATATGGCAGGTGTCTGACGTGCATGGCCGTTGGCGGCGCCGTCGGAGGCCTTGTTGCAGCCGTGGGCCACGTTACGGCCTATACCATCGGCATGACGAATGTCCTCATGGTCATTGGCTTTGCCACGGGCGGCATCTCGAACCTGCTGTGGTGCTGCGCTGCCGGCGGTGTGGCATTTGCGGTGTCTGCGGCGCTGAGCTGCTGCTTTGGCGTGGTGCCGGCGAAGGGACAGACGATGGGGGACGGAGCCGATTCACCCGAAACCTCGAAGAGCGTGGCCGAAGTAAGCGCGTAAACCTGTGCGACACAAGGACGATTCCTTTGCCATGCTCCAAGGCCGTGGCCCGTGTGGGTCGCGGCCTTTTTGTATCTGAAGGACAAAGTGGCTACACTACAATCCGTTTGAGCAATAGATATATATAGGCAGTACCGTGGGGGCTGATGAAGATGGTCGAGTGGATCGTTCGTCGTGCGCAGGGCGACCGTGCGCGCGTGGGCACGTTGACGGGCATGGTGTGTATTCTCGCTAATGTTGCGCTTTGTGCTGCGAAGGGCGCAATTGGTGTGCTGTCGGGATCGGTTTCGATTGTGGCGGATGCCATGAACAACCTGTCCGATGCCAGCTCGAATATCGTGAGCGTGCTGGGCTTTAAGCTGGCGAGCAAGCCGGCGGACCCCGAGCATCCTTACGGACATGGCCGCTACGAGTATCTCTCGGGTCTGGTCGTGGCGGCGCTCGTGCTGCTGATCGGCGTTGAGCTGGTGAAGTCCTCGGTTGAGCGCATCATCCACCCCGAACCTGTCGAGTTCTCGCTTGCCCTGGTGGCAGTTCTAGTGCTTTCGATGGTCGTAAAGCTCTGGATGGCGGCCCTCAACCAAAAGCTCGGCGATCGCATTGAGTCCGAGACGCTGCATGCGACCGCGCAGGATTCCAAGAACGATGTCCTTGCTACGGGTGCCGTGCTGGCATGTGCGATTGTTTCGCAGGTGACGCACATCAATCTTGACGCATGGGTTGGCTTTGCCGTTGGCGCCTATATTGGCTGGAGCGGCCTTGAACTTATTCAAGATACGGTGAGCCCGCTTTTGGGCCAGTCACCCGATCCTAAGCTGGTCAAGCACATTCGAGACAAGATCATGAGCTATCCCGGCGTTTTGGGCGTTCACGATTTGATGGTTCACGACTACGGCCCGGGCAGGAAGTTTGCAAGTGCGCACGCCGAGATGGCGGCCGAGGCCAGCCCGCTGGAAAGCCACGACACGCTCGATAACATCGAGCAGTCGTTTAGGAACGAAGACGGCATGATTGTCACGCTTCACTACGACCCCATCGTGACCGACGATCCAAAGGTGGCGAGCATGCGCTTGCGCATCAACGCTATGGCTCAAGAGATCGATAGCCGCCTTTCGATTCATGATTTGCGCTGCGTGCCGGGCCCCACGCACACCAACGTGATTTTTGACTGCGTGCGTCCCTCGGATCTGCAGATGAGTGCCGAAGACTTAAAGCACGCGCTGGCACAACGGGTCGAATCGGAATATCCCAAGTCGATTGCCAAGATTACGATCGACGAAGACTACGTAGGGCATACCCACGAGTAAGGCTGTGCCGGCAAAGCAGGTTATGCAGAAGGGGAGAGCATGAAGAAGCTGTATCTACTCCGCCACGGTCAGACGGAGTTCAACGTCAAAAAGCTGGTCCAGGGCCGCTGCGATTCGCCGCTGACCGATCTGGGCCGTCAGCAAGCCGGGATGGCAGCCGCATGGCTTAAGGGCCACGGCGTCGTCCCCGACAAAGTGGTCTCTTCGCCCTTAGGCCGAGCCATGGACACAGCTCAGCTCGTCGCATGCGAGCTCCTCGGCCCGGACGCAGCAGCCGAGCCCTGCGAAGGCATTATCGAGCGCTGCTACGGCTCCTTCGAAGAAGGCCCGCACGGCGCGCTGCCCACCGACGTCTGGGATCCGGGCGAGGACCTGGTCCCCTTCGGAGGAGAAGGAAGCCAGGCGCTGCAAGAACGTATGGTGGATGCGCTTACCAATATCATGGGCTCCGAGGGCATCGAAACCCTTCTAGCAGTAAGCCACGGCAGCGCCAGCCGCCAATTTATCAAGGCCGCAGCCCCAGAGGGCTTCGAGCTCCCAACAAAACTCCCCAACTGCGCCATCATGATCTTCGATTTCGATGAGGCAAAGCCACAAGCAGAAGGTGAACCGTCCCAATGCAAGTTCACCCTCCAGCAAATAGTGGACCCCCAACAAAGTCATTAGCCTGAACGAGCAGAGTTAAGCAGACATCAACGTGTCGTCTCCCGAGCTTGGCAGAGGGGCGGCGAAATATATTAAGTTTGTCGCGAGTTCCGCACGCAAAGGAAAGCACTTAATGTGCTTTCCGTCTTGCGCAGGACTGTAGAGCAGCAAACTTAATATATTTCGCCGCCCCTCTGCCAAGCCCAGGCGACTCCACGCACTTTACCTGCGTAAACAATGTGAGTGAAATATGAATCTCGATGGATACGCCCGCAGCCGTGTATACTAAACAGCTGTGTGAAACCAGGGGAGTATTCTGGCTGGACAAAATGCCTGCTTAATAGGGTTGTCAGGTAGTCCGGACGCAATACAAGGCTGGGGAGCACGTCGTGTAAGTAGTGGTCCTCTAGGGGCGTACGCTCGGTGGTGTACGCATTGTCCCAAGACCACGCGAGAGTTGGGATCATATCTTGATCAGCATGATTCTCGGCCGCAAGATTGGCATGACCCAGGTTTGGGACGAGGACGACAACGTCGTTCCCGTCACGGTCATCCAGGCTGGCCCCTGCGCTGTCTCGCAGGTTAAAACTCAGGCAACCGACGGCTATGACGCCGTCCAGATCGGTTTCGGCGACATCAAGGCCAAGAACGTGAACAAGCCCATGGCTGGTCACTTCGCTAAGGCTGGCGTCGAGCCTGTCCGTTTCCTTCGTGAGGTCCGCGTCGAGAACGGCGAGGAGCACAAGGTCGGCGAGGTCGTCACCGTCGCTGATTTCGCTGATGTCGAGAAGGTCGACGTCATCGGTACCTCCAAGGGTAAGGGCTTCCAGGGTCGCATCAAGCGCTGGGGTCAGCGCCGCGGTCCTATGACGCATGGTTCTCACTTCCAGCGTCACCCCGGTTCTATCGGTCAGTGCGCCTATCCTGCGCGCGTCCTCAAGGGCGTCAAGATGGCCGGTCACATGGGTAACGAGCGCGTTACCGTCAAGAACCTTTCCGTTGTCCGCATCGATGCCGAGCAGAACCTCATCTTGGTCAAGGGCGCTGTCCCGGGTGCCAAGAATGGTCTCGTCGCCATCCGTATGGCCTAAGGGCCCAGCCCATTTAGCCCAGCGTCATACCAAGGAGAACACTTAAATGGCAAAGTTTGAAGTAAAGAACAGCGAGGGCAAGAAGGTCGCCGAGGCCGAGCTCGCCGCTGAGGTGTACGGCATCGAGCCGAACATCCACGTTATGCACCACATCGTCAAGTGCCAGATGGCCTCTTGGCGTCAGGGCACCCAGTCTGCTAAGGGTCGCTCTGAGGTTTCCGGTGGCGGCAAGAAGCCTTGGCGTCAGAAGGGCACCGGCCGTGCCCGCCAGGGTTCCATCCGTGCTGCCCAGTGGCGTCACGGTGGCGTTGTCTTCGCCCCCAAGCCCCGTTCCTACGCTAAGCGTATGAACAACAAGGAGGTCAAGCTGGCTATGCGCTCCGCGCTGTCCGCCAAGCTGGCCGATGGCGAGCTCGTGCTCGTCGACGACTACGGCTTCGAGAAACCTTCCACCAAGGCTGCCGTCGCCATGCTCAAGGCTCTCGGTCTTGAGGGCAAGCGTCTGACCATCATCGTTCGCGATGAGGACGTCAACGCCTACCTGTCGTTCCGCAACATTCCCAAGACGTTCATCATCACCGCTGACGAGGCCAACACCTACGATCTCGTCAACAACAACGCTGTGCTGATGCCCGCCGACATCGCCGCTCACTTCGGGGAGGTGCTTGCATAAATGACCGCCCACGAGATCATCATCCGTCCGATCGTGTCCGAGCGTTCCTTCTCCGGCATGGAGCTGAACAAGTACACGTTCGAGGTCGCCAAGGATGCTAACAAGTATCAGATCAAGGACGCTGTCGAGGAGATCTTCGGCGTCAAGGTCGTTCGCGTGAACACCCTGACGGTCAAGCCCAAGACCAAGCGCGTGCGCTATGTCGCCGGCAAGACCCGTTCTTGGAAGAAGGCCATCGTCACGCTGGCCGAGGGCGACACCATCGAGGTCTTTGGCAACCAGGCCTAAGACTCGCTGCTGTTGAGTGAGCTCATGCCTCCCAAATAGGGGAGGCGGGAGCTCAAGGTTTTGGGCGTATTAAATGGACACGCCCGGAACCGTGTATACGTCCGGTGTCATCGCACCCGAGGCAGAACCTCGAATCCCTGTCTGCGATGGCTAACGGATTCCTATTGAAAGGGATTGTAATGGCTGTAAAGCACCTTAAGCCGACCTCCGCTGGTAGGCGTTGGCAGACGATCTCCGACTTCTCCGAGATCACCTGCACCAAGCCCGAGAAGTCTCTTCTCGAGCCCCTGCCCAAGAAGGCCGGTCGTAACAACAACGGCCGCATCACCACCCGCCACCAGGGCGGCGGCGTGAAGCGTCGTTACCGCGTGATCGACTTCAAGCGCAACAAGGACGGCGTGCCCGCCAAGGTTGCCACGATCGAGTACGATCCGAACCGTTCCGCTCGCATCGCTCTGCTGCACTACGCTGACGGTGAGAAGCGCTACATCCTGGCCCCCAAGGGCCTCGAGGTCGGTCAGACCATCATGTCCGGTTCTGACGCCGACATCAAGCCGGGCAACGCTCTGCCCCTCGCCGACATCCCCGTCGGTACGCTCATCCACGCCGTCGAGTTCCAGCCGGGCAAGGGCGCTGCTATCGCCCGTTCCGCCGGTAACTCCTGCCAGCTGATGGGTAAGGAGGGCAAGTACGCCATCGTCCGTATGCCTTCCTCCGAGATGCGCCGCATCCTCGTTACCTGCCGCGCCACCGTCGGTGAGGTCGGCAACGCCGATCACTCCAACATCGTCATCGGCAAGGCCGGCCGTAAGCGTCACATGAACGTGCGCCCGACCGTCCGCGGTACCGTCATGAACCCTGTCGACCACCCGCACGGCGGTGGCGAGGGCAAGAACCACACCTCTGGTCGTCCCTCTGTTACCCCCTGGGGTAAGCCGACGAAGGGCCTTCGTACGCGCAAGAAGAAGAAGGTCTCGAACCAGCACATCATTCGTCGCCGTAAGAAGTAATTTCGGATACCGAGTTTTAGGAGAAAGCACTTATGAGCAGAAGTCTCAAAAAGGGCCCGTTCGTGGAGACTCGCCTTCTCTCGCGTATCACCGCGATGAACGAGGCTGGCAAGAAGGACGTCGTGAAGACCTGGTCCCGCGCGTCCACCATCTTCCCCGAGATGGTTGGTCACACCATCGCCGTCCACGACGGCCGCAAGCATGTGCCCGTGTATGTTACCGAGTCCATGGTTGGTCACAAGCTCGGCGAGTTCGCGCCGACTCGTACGTTCCGTGGCCACAAGGCCAAATAGGGGGTTAACCGTAAATGGCAACTAAGTCTATTGAAACTGAGGCCACCGAGGTTCGCGCCGTCGCTAAGTACGTGCGTGTTTCCCCCAGCAAGGCCCGCCTGGTGGTCGATCTGATCCGCCGCAAGCCTGTCGCTCAGGCCTTCGACATCCTCCACTTCTGCGACCGCGCCGTCGCCGTGGATGTCGAGAAGGTTCTCCGTTCCGCCGTTGCGAACGCCGAGAACAACAACGGTCTGCGTGCCGACAACCTGGTTGTCGCCGCTGCCTATGTTGACGAGGGTCCGACGCTTAAGCGCATCCGTCCCCGCGCCAAGGGTTCCGCTTCTCGTATTCTGAAGCGTACTTCCCACATCACCGTCGTCGTTGCTCCTCGAAAGGAGGCGTAAAGCTGTATGGGTCAGAAAGTCTACCCCACCGGCTTCCGTCTTGGCATCACCGAGAACTGGCGCTCCCGCTGGTTCGCAGAGAAGGATTACGCTAAGACCCTCGGTAACGATCTTGAGATCCGCAAGTACCTCGAGAAGCGTCTTTCCCGCGCAGCTGTCTCCCGCGTCGAGATCGAGCGCGCTGGCGACAAGGTGAAGGTCATCATCCTCACCGCTCGCCCCGGCGTTGTCATCGGTAAGAAGGGTGCCGAGATCGATACCCTCCGCACCGAGCTCGAGAAGGTCGCTGGCGTCTCCAAGGGCCAGCTCTCCGTCGACGTTGTCGAGATCAAGCGCCCCGAGCTCGACGCCAACCTCGTTGCTCAGTCTATCGCCGAGCAGCTCGAGGGCCGCGTTGCCTTCCGTCGCGCTATGCGTAAGGCTGTCCAGTCCGCCCGCAAGGCCGGCGCTAAGGGCATCCGTATCCAGTGCTCCGGTCGTCTCGGCGGTGCCGAGATGGGCCGTCGTGAGTGGTACCGTGAGGGTCGCGTGCCTCTGCACACCCTCCGTGCCAAGATCGACTACGGCACGGCTGTCGCCAGCACCACCATGGGCGCTTGCGGCGTGAAGGTCTGGATCTACCTGGGCGAGAAGCTCCCGGGCCAGCCTGTTCCCAACCCTGCACTCGAGGGCTCTTCCCGTCCTCGTCGTCGTAACTCCGAGAGGAGGGGTCAGTAGTGCTTGCCCCTAAGCGTATTCTTCACCGCAAGGTGCAGCGTGGCTCCATGAAGGGCCAGGCCAAGGGTAATACCGAGCTGCATTTCGGCGAGTTTGGTATCCAGGCTCTCGAGGCCCATTGGATTACCAACCGTCAGATCGAGGCCGCTCGTATTGCCATGACCCGCTACATGAAGCGTGGCGGTCGTGTCTACATCACGATCTTCCCCGATAAGCCCATCACCAAGAAGCCTGCCGAGACTCGCATGGGTTCTGGTAAGGGTAACCCCGAGGAGTGGGTGGCCGTCGTCAAGCCCGGCCGCATCATGTTCGAGGTCAAGGGCGTGCCCGAGGAGGTCGCTCGCGAGGCTCTGCGTCTTGCACAGCACAAGCTTCCCATCAAGACCAAGATTGTTGCTGCCAAGAACGCTGAGCAGCGCATCGAGAAGGAGATGGCTGAGGAGGCCGCTCTCGAGGCCAAGTGGGCTGCTGAGGACGCCGCCGCCGCCAAGGAGGAGAACTAATGAAGCCCGCAGAGATTCGTGAGCTCTCGGACGCTCAGCTCGTTGAGAAGCTGAAGGAAATGCGCGCCGAGCTCTTTAACCTTCGTTTCCAGATGGCCACCAGCCAGCTGGACAACACCGCTCGCGTCAACACCGTGAAGAAGGACATCGCTCGCGTCCTCACGGAGCAGCGCGCCCGCGAGATCGCAGCGGAGAAGTCCGCTGTCGCCGAGTAGGACCTAAGGAGAGAACATGACTGATTCGCGTAACTCGCGTAAGGTCCGTACGGGTGTCGTTACCTCCGTCTCCGGTGCCAAGACCATTGTTGTCACCATCACCGAGCGCAAGCGTCACCCCAAGTACGGCAAGATGATGACCAGCTCCAAGAAGTTGCACGCTCACGACGAGGAGTGCACGGCTGGCGTGGGCGATACCGTCCGCGTTATGGAGACCCGTCCTATGTCCAAGATGAAGCGTTGGCGCCTCATCGAGGTCGTCGAGCGCGCTAAATAAGCAGTCGCTCTTACGACTTGTACGTTTCCGAAGATGTGCGTATGCCTGGCTTGCATACCACGGGCCGTATAAAGGCTGCGCACCTCTCTTCGGTTCTTAGTTCGGAGGAACATCTACCATGATTCAGATGCAAACCATGCTGAACGTCGCCGACAACTCCGGCGCTCGCAAGATTCGCTGCATCAAGGTGCTTGGCGGTTCCAAGCGTCGTTATGCAGGCATCGGCGATGTGTTCATCGGTGCTGTCCAGGAGGCTACCCCTGGCGCCAACGTCAAGAAGAAGGACGTTGTCCGTTGCGTCGTCGTTCGCACCGTTAAGGAGATCCGCCGCAAGGATGGCTCCTACATTCGCTTTGATGAGAACGCCTGCGTTGTCATCAACAACGATGGTTCGCCCGTCGGCACCCGTATCTTCGGGCCCGTCGCTCGCGAGCTTCGTGACAAGAAGTACATGAAGATCGTCTCGCTCGCTCCCGAGACCCTGTAGTTAGGGGAGATATATGTATATCAAGAAGGGCGATAAGGTCCAGGTTCTCTCTGGTAAGGATCGCGGCAAGCAGGGCGTTGTCCTGCGTGCTCTCCCCGCCGAGAACAAGGTCGTTGTCGAGGGCGTTTCGGTCGTCAAGAAGGCCGTCAAGCCCAACGCTGCCAACCAGCAGGGCGGCATCGTTTCGCAGGAGGCTCCCATCGACGCCTCCAACGTCAATCTCGTTTGCCCCGAGTGCGGTAAGGTTACCCGCGTCGGTCACGAGAAGGACGGCAAGAACAAGCTGCGCGTCTGCAAGAAGTGCGGCCACAAGTTCTAAGCTGCCCGCAACAGTTAAGTTGCTAGCAAAGGCCCGGATGCCACGGCACCCGGGCCTTTTTTCTATCCCTACTCATTGGGGACAGGCTTAAATGAGTACCCTAACTGGGTAAGCATAAATGAGCGGGTCGTGCTGTATAAATTGCTTGTGTGCGCGTTTATGCGCGTTAGATTGCGTTTAATTACGCACCTATGCGTATATATGCGCCGTTTACGGGGCAATAATGACCGTTTAGCGGTGAGATACGCACAAACGCGCACTGACGCGCGTGTTTGTGCGAATATAGAGCTGTCAGAAATGCAAGACGTTCTATGACACAGGAGACACATAATGGCAGATTCCAAGCAGGCTCCACTCGACGCCGCGGCAGCCGCCAAAGCAGCATTTGCTTCGGTCCAGGACAAGCCGTTCCCTAACGACATCTTTACGGCTCCCGAGCTCCGTTGGGCTGTGATCGGTTGCGGCGTTATTGCCAACCAGATGGCTCAGTCCCTTGCCCTGGCCGGCCGCAAGCTTACGGGCGTTGCCAACCGCACGCTCACCAAGGCTCAGACTTTTGCCGACCAGTACGGCGTCGAGAAGGTCTATGACACGGTTGAGGATCTCTACGCCGATCCTGACATCGACGCCGTCTACATCACCACCCCGCACAACACCCATATCACCTATCTGCGCGCCGCCCTGGCGGCCGGCAAGCACGTTCTCTGCGAGAAGGCCATCACGCTCAACTCCGCCGAGCTCGATGAGGCCCGCGCCATTGCCGCCGAACACAACGTGGTCCTTATGGACGCTACCACGGTGCTCCACATGCCCTTGTATCAAGAGCTGCGCCGCCGCATGGATGCCGGCGAGTTTGGCCGCATGAACCTCGCTCAGCTCAACTTTGGTAGCTACAAGGAGTACGGCGACCTGACCAACCGTTTCTACAATCGCAACCTCGCCGGCGGTGCCATGCTCGATATTGGCGTATACGCCCTGTCCGTCATGCGCCTGTTTATGGCGAGCCAGCCCGTCGAGGTCGTGTCTCTGGGTAACACCTGCGAGACCGGCGTGGACGTTGCAGGCGGCATCGTCTGCCGCAATGCCGAGCAGCAGCTGGGCGTCGTGAGCCTTACGCTCCACTCCAAGCAGCCAAAGCGCTCGGTTATCAGCTTTGACAATTGCTATGTCGAGGTCAACGAGTATCCGCGCGCCGATCACGCGACGATCGTGTGGACCGCGGACGGTCATCGCGAGGAGGTCGCCGCGGGCACCGAGGCTTATGCCCTGTGCTACGAGATGGCTGACCTCGAGCAGGCCGTCGCCGGCGACGATTCCAAGCGTGAGCTTCTGGATTATGCTTCTGATGTGATGGAGCTCATGACCAAGCTCCGCGCCGATTGGGGAGTCGTCTACCCCGAGGAGGAGTAAGCGATGCTTGCGGAAGATAGGCTCAATACGATCGTGTCGATGGTGCAGCAGGCTGGCTCGGTAACGGTGCCCGAGCTTGCCGATGCCCTGGGCGTGACGGCCTCTACCATTCGACGCGACCTACAGACGCTCGACCGAGCGCACCGCATCGCCAAGGTGCACGGTGGCGCGACAAGTCTTGAGCGCGCGCACGTGACGCGCGACCTAACGATCAGTGAGCGCAGTGATCTCCATAACGACGACAAGGAGCGTATCTGCGCCCGCGCCGCGGCGCTCGTGGAGCCCGAGAGCTTTGTGTACATCGATTCGGGTTCGACAACGCTCAGACTCATCGAGCATCTTCCGCATCTCGAATCGGTCACCTATGTGACTGATTCCGTGCTCCATGCTCAGCATCTCGCTGTGCGCGGCATGCGCACCGTGGTGCTGGGCGGCGAGCTTAAACCCGAGACCGAGGCGCTCGTTGGCCCCGATGCTCTGGCAACCCTAGACCGCTACAACTTTAACTGCGGCTTTTGGGGTTCTAACGGCATTGCCGCCGAGCAGGGCTTTACGACGCCCGATATCGAGGAGGCACAAGTAAAGCGTATCTCGATGCGCCATACGGCCAAGCGCTTCGTAATCTCGGACGCCAGTAAATTTGGCATGGTGGCGCCCGTCAAGTTCGCGGACTTCCGTGACGCAACGATTATTACCGCAGGCGATGTCCCTGCCAAGTACCGGGCAATGGACAACGTCATCACGGTCTAGCAGCAGGGGACGGGCTAAGGCCAAAACCACCGCGAAGGGGCAGGAACCTTTGTGGTGGTTTTGACGTTTGTCCAGATAAAACCTGCCAAAATAAACCTGTCCCTTTTTGGCAGGTTTTAGGGCTCCCAGGGGCAGGGGGCTTCGATGTGGATGTGCTCGCCGGTAACGGGATGTGTAAAGGACACGCTGTGGGCGTGGAGCATCAGGCCGCAGGGGCGCGGCGTTCCGTACAGGTCGTCGCCAACCAGGGGATGACGCTCGCTGGCCAGGTGCACGCGAATCTGATGCTTGCGGCCGGTGAGCAGCTCGACATCAATATACGAGCGCGTGGGCAGGCC
>USEK01000032.1 GCA_900553705.1 uncultured Collinsella sp. | reverse complement strand
GCAAGGCGGGGCCGAGGCCGCCTCGATCAATTTGCGAAAGAATCTTGACGGTACCGATTTAGATGAAATGGTCAGCTCAGCGGAACTGTCTCGATCTGTAACACCTAGCGTCCGAAATCAGCCTCACCCGTTACAGATCGAGACAAACGACCGGTCAGACAGCCCCAACACAAAGAAAGGCTCCCCTCTCGCCCAGTGGACGGGAGGGGAGCCTTATATGTGACCGCGGCAAAAGGATGGCAATACCGCAGTCGCCCAAAGGAAGGGCCTGGTTGCACCGGGCCTAGATAAGATTCTTGCCAGAGACCTTATCGAAGAGGTGGGTCGCGTTCTTCTCAAACTTGAACCAGATGGTGTCGCCAGCCTTGAGCGCGCCCTTGGCCTCGAGGTCGACGACGGGGATAATCAGGACAAACTGGCCGTCGGGAGCGGTCACGTGGACATGCTCGGTCGAGCCCATGAGCTCGGTCACCTCGACGGTACCCTGGAGCGCGCCCTCCTCGCCCTTGTCGGCAAGCAGGATCTGCTCGGGACGCACGCCGGCCGTAATCTCCTTCACGTCGCCGCCGTCCCAGTTGAGGGCAAGTTGAGCGCAAGTCTCGGGGGCGAGCGCCACGTTCATATCCTCGGTCTTGACGGTAAAGCCGTTGCCCGAGCGCACCAGCTGGGCATCGAAGAAGTTCATCTGCGGCACGCCGATGAAGCCGGCGACGAAGATGTTCGCGGGATGGTTGAAGACCTCCTGCGGGGTGGCGATCTGTTGGACGACGCCGTCCTTCATGACCACAATGCGATCGCCGAGGGTCATGGCCTCGGTCTGGTCGTGGGTGACGTAGATGAACGTGCCCTTGATCTCGTGGCGCAGCTTGATGAGCTCGGCACGCATCTGGTTACGCAGCTTGGCGTCCAGGTTGGACAGCGGCTCGTCCATCAGGAAGACCTTAGGATCACGCACGATGGCGCGGCCGATAGCGACACGCTGACGCTGGCCGCCCGAAAGCGCCTTGGGCTTACGGTCGAGGTACTCGGTGATACCCAAGATCTCGGCAGCGGAGCGAACCTTGCGGTCGATCTCGTCCTTGGGGACCTTCTTGAGCTCAAGCGTAAACGCCATGTTCTCGTACACCGTCATATTGGGGTACAGAGCGTAGCTCTGGAACACCATGGCGATGTCGCGGTCCTTGGGCGCCACATCGTTGACACGCTTGCCGTCGATGAGCACATCGCCCGAGGTAATGTCCTCCAGGCCGGCGACCATGCGCATCGTCGTGGACTTACCGCAGCCAGAGGGGCCAACGAGGACGACGAACTCCTGGTCGTGAACGGTGAGGTTAAAGTCCTCCACCGCGAGCACGCCGTCCTCGGTAACCTTGAGGTTGTGCTTCTTCTCCTCGGTCTTCTTCTTTTTGCCAAAGAAGCCCTTCTTTTTGGACTCGTTGTTGGGATACACCTTCTGAACATGTTTGAGAACGATCTCGGCCATGTCTTTACCTTTCGATATGCGGCACCATGTTGAGGGCGCCGCAGAAACTTGCAAAACAGTTACGGCATCAGCCCTTGACGGCACCCGCCACCACGCCGTCGATGATGTACTTCTGGCAGAGGATGTACATGATGACGATGGGGATAACGACCATCATGATGCAGGCCATCATGGGACCGAGCTCGACGTGGCCGTAGCCGCCGCGGAAGTACTGGATCAAGATAGGAATGGTCCTGTACTTGGTGGAGTCGAGGGTAAGGTAGGGCAGCAGATAGTCGTTCCAGACCCACATGGTCTCGAGAATGCCGACCGAAAGATAGGTGGGCTTCATGATGGGAAGGACGATCTTAAAGAACACCTGGACCGGGTTGCAGCCGTCGATCATGGCCGCCTCTTCGATCTCGAGCGGAATGTTCTTTACAAAGCCGGCGAACATAAAGACCGCCAGGCCCGCGCCAAAGCCAAGGTAGATAAAGCAGATGTTGAACGGCGTGTTGAAGCCGATGCGGTCCGCCAAATTGGACAGCGTGAACATGAGCATCTGGAAGGGCACGACCATCGAGAACACGAACAGGTAATAGAAGAAGTTCGAGATCTTGTTGTTGACACGAACCACATACCAAGCGCACATGGAGCAGCACACCAAGATCAGCACGACCGACGTGACCGTGATGATGAGCGAGTACATAAATGCCGAGGCAAAGCCCTGCTCGTTAAGAGCGTGCAAGTAGTTTGCAAGGCCGTTGAACGTCTCGGGCGTGAGCAGATCGAACGCTGTGGTGGTGCTGATTGCGGTCGCTTTCTTAAAGGAATTGAGCGCGATCATGAACACGGGGTAGATCCACGCGAGCGACAGAATCGTAAAGAAGATTGAGAGCGCGCGGTTGATAACCTTATCGCGTTTCATTACTGCTGCACCTCCTTGGACCTCGTGGCCTTAAGCTGAATCATGGAGATGGCTACGACCAGGATGCAGAAGATGACTGCCTTGGCCTGGCCAATGCCCTGCCATGCGATACCGGCACGCGAATAGAACGTGTTGTAGATGTTCAGGGCGAGCATCTCGGTGGAGTGCGCGGGGGCGCCGCCGGTAAGGGCGAGGTTCTGGTCGAACAGCTTAAAGCCGTTGGTGATGGACAGGAACAGGCAGATGGTGATGGTCGGCATCAGGTTAGGGATCTTAACCTTCCAAAACGTCTGCCATGCCGTGGCACCGTCGACCTTGGCGGCCTCGATGTAGTCGGACGGAATGGACTGCAGACCAGCGATGTAGATGATCATCATGTAGCCGACCTGCTGCCACAGGGTCAGGATGATAAGGCCCCAGAAGCCAGCAGCAGAGTTAAGGGCGATGAGCTGGGCACCCACGTTGGAGAGCAGGCAGTTGATCAGAATCTGCCAAATGTAGCCCAGCACGATGCCGCCGATCAGGTTAGGCATAAAGAAGATCGTACGGAAGATGTTGGTGCCCTTGAGCGCTTTGCGGGTGAGCGCCTGCGCGATGGCGAGGGCAATCACGTTGATGAGCACCGTCGATAGGAAGGCAAACGCCACGGTAAAGAAGAACGACGTGGCAAACTGCGGATCGGACAGTGCGCGCACGTAGTTCTCGATACCGACAAAGTGCGTGTTGTTGATGGTAATAAACTGGCAGAACGAGAGATAGAAACCCTGGATAAAGGGGATCACGAACCCGATCATAAACGCCAGACACGTGGGCAGCATAAAGAGCGGCCACCAGCGCTTGAGTGCTTTGCCCATAGAAGGGTCCTTTCAATATGCAGGGGGCGGGCAAACCAACGTCTGCCCGCCCCCTGTCGCTAATCAGATAGCTTGGGCAGCAACTACTTACTCAGAAGCAGCCTTCTCGGTCTTCCAACCATCGACGAAGGCGTTCTTGACGCCGTCCCACTTGCTGTTGTCGGCAGCATAGGCGATCAGAGCCTGCTTGAGGTTCTTCTTCCACTCCTCAGAGGGGATGTAGACGAAGTCCCAAGCGACGGTCTTCTTGCCGTCCTTGGCCATGGCAACGGCCTGCTGCGAGAAGACGTTGGTGGTCTCCTTGGCGCTCTTGAACGGAGCGGTCAGACCCATCTTGTCGGCGATGATGCTGGTCGGGGTGTCAGCGGTGACGCACCAGTACATGAAGTCCTCGGTGGCCTTCTGGGCATCCTCGGAAGCCTGGGAGCTCACGCACCAGTAGTTCTCGCCGCCGGAGCACAGGCCCTGGTTCTCCTCGCCGTCGACGCCGATGTAGATCGGCAGCATGCCGAGCTGGTCATCGGTCATGCCGGCCTTGGTGAGGTCGGCGTAGGCCCAAGAACCGTTCTGATAGAAGACGGCCTTCCCGGTTGCGAACTCGTTGGTAGCGTCGTCGCCGGTCTTGGAGGCAAGCTGCGAAGGATCGCAGGTGGAGTCGGTGATGTACAGGTCGAAAATCTGCTTGAAGTTGTCGAGATACTCGCCCTTGATCTCGTCGTCCTCCTGGTTGTGCTCCTTCTCGAACTCGTAGTAGAGCGGGAGGTTGGCGAGGTGGGTGGTGTAGCGCCAGCTGGAGGAGTCGTCCATGCCGGCGGAAGTGAAGGCGCCCTCAACGCCAAGCTCGTCCTTGCGGGCCTGGATGTCGTCGGCACAAGCCTTCAGCTTGTCGAAGGAGTTGATGTCCTCGGCCTTGTAGCCAGCCTTCTCGAGCAGCTGCTTGTTGTAGATGATGCCGTAGCTCTCCTGGACCCAGTCGATACCCAGATCCTTGCCGTCGGACTGCAGAACCAGGGAGTCGTCGATGAGCTCACCGCGGAGCTTGGTATCGGACAGGTCGGCGCAGTAATCCTTCCAGTTCTTAAGACCGGTGGGGCCGTTGACCTGGAACAGGGTCGGAGCGGAGCTCTTGGACATCTCGGACTTGAGCTTCTCCTCGTAGGTGTTGGAGGCGGCGGTCACGATCTTGACCTCGACGCCCTTCTCCTCCTTGTACGCCTTGGCGATCTCCTTCCACTCCTTGTCGACCTCGGGCTTGAATTGGAGGAAGTAGACCTCGGCAGCGTCACCAGAAGCAGAGGAGCCGGAGCCGGCGGAGCCACCGCAGCCCACGAGGCCCAGACCAAGAACCGCAGCCGCGGAACCAGCAAAGCCCAGGAACTGCCTTCTGCTCATTTCGTTCTTCATTACAATCCACCCTTTCACACCGTGGCGGCACCCTTTGCCGCCGCCTTCGGAGATTGGCTCGGGGACTTTGCCCCTTTTGCTGATTTGTACAATACGCTATTTGGCTAGTTGTTTGAACAAGTATTACTAGAGCGGTAGGAAAACTTCGGTGAACGGTAATTTCAACTTGATACTTGACAAGTTTTGTATAAACAATTATTTGTTATCGAATGCAGAGAAAACGCCCGGTCAAGCCGATGCATCGTCGGTTTGACCGGGCGTTTTCGCTTTGAGGGCATGAGTCTCGTCAGGCTGCGAGCTAGCCGGCTATCGCTTGGAGTTGACGCGGTAGTGGAAGATCTCGGGATGCGTGCGGGCATGCGTGACCTCGAACAAGATGCCGTCCGAGGTGTACGACTGGCTCTCCATGACGGCAACGCAGTTGTATTTGCCGAGGTCAAGATAACTGCAGTCCTCATCGTTGGCAAGCTCGACGCTCACCGTACGGCGACTCGCCATCACCTTGACGCCGCGTTTGTGCTCCAGATAGTCGTAAATTGACTTTGCGGCGATCTCGGGCGTCAGGCCCTTGGCGATCGACTCCAAAAAGTAACCATGGTCTACTTGGCGTGCATTGCCGTTAAGGCTTCGGACACGCACCACGCGAATCAACTCCTCGCCCACCTTAAAGCCCAGGCGACGAGAGAGTTGCTCAGTGCAGACCAGATGTTCAAAGGACTTAACGTCCGTCGATGCAACGGCATTGTTGCGCTTTGCAAATTCGCCAAACGACTCGACTTCCTCGAGTGCGCCCAGCATGTCGGTTTCGCCCTTGAGCCAAATAACGCGCACGCCCTTGCCGTGTATGGGCTGCACAAACATCTCGTCTGCCAGCATGCTCAAAGCGCGGCGGACGGTATTGCGCGTGCAGCCAAACTCCGCGGTCAGCTCGGCTTCGGTCGGCAGCATCTCCTGAAACGCATAGGTCCCATTAATGATGCGCGAACGTATTTCTCGGTAGATTCCTTCGTATATCGCTTTTGGCATTGTTTCACCTCTACATTATTTATTTCCGGCTAGGCACGATAGCATTTCTTAAAGTTGTTTAAACCGAATATCGGTAAAGCGACAGGATTTAACCGTTGACGGTTTCTGTCGTGCCCAAATCGGTTTCGCTCAAAACTGCCGGCACAACAATCGTCTGGTCCTCTACAATGAATCCATTGTTTAAACGTTTCCCCACGCGCAACGCGCCTCGATATTCGGAAGGCAGAACATGCTGCAAAAAATCCAACGCTTTGGCGGGGCAATGTTCGCTCCCGCCATGCTGTTTTCTATATCGGGCCTCATGGTCGGCGTCTCCGCTCTCGCAACGACTGCGGACATCGTCGGCGATCTAGCCGTATACGGAACCCCTTGGTACGTTTTTTGGGCCATCATCCAGCGCGGCTCATGGACGGTCTTTAAGCGCCTCCCGCTCCTTTTTGCCGTAGCGCTGCCTATCGGTCTTGCCCAAAAGCAACCGGCACGCTGCTGCCTCGAGGCACTCGTGGCCTATTTTGCCTATTGCTTCTTTTTGAGCGAGATCATTAAGCTGAGCGGAGACAACCTTGGGCTTAAGTACCCGTCATCTTTGACCCCCGCCAACGGTATCACCGTCATCGACGGCATCAAGACGCTCGACACCGGCATTATCGGCCCGCTGGTGGTATCGGCAACCGTCGTCGCCATCCATGACCGCTTCTACGATGCCAAGGTTCCCGATTGGCTCGGCACCTTCTCGGGCTCCTCGCTGGTCTACCTCATCAGCTTTTTTGCCGTGTTTGCCCTTGCCGCTATCTCGGCCGCCATCGTGCCCTCCGTATACGCAATGACCGAAACGCTGCGCCATGCACTTACGAGCGTCGGCCCCTTTGGCGTGGGCATCTTTGTGTTTTTGGAGCGAGCGCTCGAGCCCATGGGGCTGCACCACCTGCTCTACATGCCGATCTACTACGACAACCTGGTCATTAACGACGGCATCTACGCCACGTGGAGCAGCTTGCTCCCCATCCTCTCCCATAGCACGCGCCCCCTTAATGAACTTGCGCCGTGGGCCGGTTTTACCGCCACCGGCTGGGTCAAGCTCTTTGGCCTTCCCGCCATCGCAGCCGCGTTCTACTCCACCGCAAAACCAGAACGCCGCGCCGGCCTCAGGGTCATCCTTGTTCCCGCCATCATCGCCTCGGTGGTTTGCGGCGTTACCGAGCCACTCGAGTTTCTCTTTATGTTCACCCACCCCGGGCTCTTTTTTCTCTACGCCGTCTTATCGTCTTGCCTTGCCACAACCATGAATCTCTTTGGCATCGTCGGCATCTTCTCGGGCGGCCTCATGGAGATGGCAGCCTTCAACTTTATTCCGCTCATGCGCACGCATGCCGGTGCCTATCTTTTGGCGCTCGGTATCGGACTCATCTTTAGCGCTATCTTCTTTCTGAGTTTTCGAGGTCTTATTCTGACCTTTGACCTTAAAACACCGGGACGCGAGGACCATATCGCCAGCAACGCGGCGCTCTCGCGCTTGACGGGAGATGACGTTGACGAAAGGCGCTCGTCCGAAAACAGCGCTTCCGGCGAACAGGCATCACAAGATCATCTGCTCGCCGAGCAGGTTGTGATGCTTCTGGGTGGCGTCTCCAACATTGTGGGCGCAACCAACTGCGCCACGCGCCTGCGCGTGGAGGTCGCAGACCCTTCCATCGTTGTAGATAACGCGTCGTTTGTCGCGGTGGGCGCCAAGGGCCTCATCATTACGGGCAAGACCGCCCAGGTGATCATCGGCATCTCCGTTCCCCGCGTTAAAGAACATTTTGACCAGATCATGGGCCTCGAGCCGGGATTTGTGCCCACCACCTCGGTCTCCCCTGCCGCCAGCCCAACCCACAAGCACGGCGATATCTGCTTCTTCGACATTGACGGCACGCTCGCGTGGCAAGACCCTCGAGCGGCACAAGAGCTTCCCGAGAGCGAGCGTGACCTGTCCCCCTATCCCAACGAGGCGGTCTCGCAGGCCATCCGCGATTTCGTTGCAAATGGCAACATGGCCTTTATCTGCACAGGACGCACCCTCAGCTGCATCCACCCCAAACTTCTTGAGCTGCCCTGGACCGGCATCGTCTGTCTTGCGGGCGGTTACGCCGAGATCAACGGACACGCAATTCGCGATCTGTCGATGACGCCCGGCATGCTGCAGCGCCTTGCCCCCTATCTTGAGCAGTCGGGCGAGGTCATCCGCTTTGAGGGCCTCAACGGCGTCGTGCGCATGAGTGCCGATGCCCCCGATGCCCCCGGATACGCGCGCACCCTGGGCGACGCAGTCACGCAGCTGCAACATTACAGTGCCTACAAGATCTTGATGTCTACATCGCTCGCCAGCCGCATCGCTCAAGATAAGGCACTTGAGCCGCTGCTGTGCTTTAACGAGCTCGAACTCGAGGTAACCGAAATCTCGCCCCGCGAATGCACGAAGCGCGGGGGCATCCAGTCTGTACTCGACGCCCTCGATCCCCACCACGGAACCGTATACGGCATCGGCGACGCCAGCAATGACGTCTCGCTGATGAACGCCGTCGATGTCGGTATCGCCATGGGCAATGCGCCGGACTATCTTAAAAAGCGCGCCGACTACATCACCGACTCGGTCGACAAAGATGGCGTCGTCAAGGCGCTCGAGCACTTTAGGCTTATATAAGCAGCCGGCACGCGCACGCGTCCCGTTTCCCCAAATCGCCAAAACAGACGCGCCGGCAACTCCAATGTGGCAATATGGTATCTGCACACCGCAACGATGCAACCTAAGAAAGAATGCGAGAACCCGTGTCCAGTCCGTTTACCAGCTTTTTAGCCCAGCACTTTGACCAGATCAACGACTATCTGGCCACGTTCTTTGACGGACAGGCGACCTCTGCCGATATCGAGCGCTACCTGTATACCCCGCTCTCGGCATTTACCGCCAATGCCGGCAAGCGCCACCGCCCGCTCATCTGCATGCTCGCCGCCACCGCAGTGGGCGGCAGCTTTGAGAGCGCCCGCAGCGCCGCGGCGGCCATCGAGCATTTCCAGTCGGGTGCGCTCATCCACGACGACATCGCCGATAACGGGCAGCTGCGCCGCGGTAAGCCCTGCATGCACCTCACCGAGGGCACGGGGCTTGCTATCAACTGCGGCGACCTGGCACTTACCATGGTCACCAAGACGGTTCTCGACGACCCCACGCTGGAGCCCAACGTAAAACTCCGCGTGCTCCACGAGCTCACCGAGATGATCGTTCGTACCATCGAGGGCCAGGCGCTCGACCTGGGTTGGGTACGCGACGGGCGCTTCGACATCTCGGTCGACGATTACCTGGACATGGCGACGCACAAGACCGCGTACTACAGCGGAGCCACGCCGCTTGCCACCGGAGCCATCATCGGCGGAGGCAGCGAGGAGCAAATTGAGGCGCTGCGCGCCTTTGGCCTGCACACGGGCCTTGCCTTCCAGATTCAAGATGATCTGCTCAACTTGATCGGTACCAAGGAGGCCGCCAACAAGGACTTCCGCACCGACATCACCGAGGGCAAGCGCACGCTTGTCGCCGTACACGCCCTCTCCGATGAGCGCTATCACGACGAGATTGAAGCGATCCTCTCCTCGGGCACCGAGGACCCCGCGCAGCTCGCGCGCGCCGTGGAAATCTTCCAGGAGACTGGCTCTATCGATTACGCCCACGCCTACGCACTGGACCTGACCGCCAAAGCTAAGGCCGCCATCGAGGACGTTTCGCTCGACCCGCATGCACGCGAGCTGTTCCTCTCCATGGCAGATTTCTTTGTGGAGCGCCTTAACTAGCGGGGGTTATAAAACCTGTCAGCAGCGTATTTGGGTACAACTTGCTACACTGTTGAGTGCATGTTTATGCATCCCTTTGCGTTGTCTATCCGACACACGCTCAAATAGTACGAATGGTACGCCGAAAGGGGTTCGTTCATGGAACCTATTACAACGGGCATGCAGGGAGCAGCCGTCGAGGACGTCCAGTCCCGCCTTCTGCAGCTCGGCTATACAATCGATGACACCGAGGTTGCCGACAAGCGCTTTGGCACCACCACCGAACAGGCTGTTGGCACCTTTAGGCTCGATAGCGGCCTTGCCGCTGGCTGTGCCGTCGATATCCCCTGCTGGAGCGCTCTGGTCGACGCCTCGTATAAACTGGGCGACCGCACCCTCTATCTGCGCATGCCCAATTTCCATGGCGCCGATGTGCAGGCCCTGCAGCGCGCTCTCAACGTTTTGGGCTTTGCCTGTGGCGAAGACGACGGCTACTTTGGTCCGCATACCGAGGCCGCCCTGCAGCAGTTCCAGGAAAATGTCGGCCTGTTTGCCGACGGCATGGCCTTCCAGGACACCTACGCCTACATCAACCGCCTGCACCATGTGTGGGAGGGCAAGCCCTCGGTCACCGAAGCCGAGTCCCGCATCGGTTTTGCTCGCGCCGCCAACGTGCTCGAGCGCTTCCAGATTGCCGTTATCGGCGAGGACCCCATCGCACGCAGCGTTGCGTCGCGCATGTGGAATATCGCCACGGCAACGACCGACAACAGCGGCATGATGCTCTGTGACTCCGAGGTCCCAACCGACGTTGACCTGGTGCTCGAAATCGCAAGCGACGAGCTGCCCGCCGACGCCGCACCGCGCGCCACGATTGCCCTCGCCGAGTGCCACAACCTGGCCCAGCGCATCCGCACCGCCAATGTCGCCGCGCAGCAGAAGCCGGCTCGCATTCGCATTGAGCTCACGGGCATGACGCGCTACAACGGCACCTTCACGGCCAGCGACGCGCAGACACTCGCCGTACGCCTGCTCGATGGCGTTTGCGATGCCCTCGCAGATTAGGTAAACTAAACGAGTTGCTTTTGGGCAACACCACACATTGGGACGTAGTTCAACGGTAGAACTCCGGTTTTTGGTGCCGGCTGTTGGGGGTTCGAATCCCTCCGTCCCAGCCATTAAAATTGAGCGCCCTGAGCCCATAACGGCCCAGGGCGCTTTCTTGTGGGCAAGCGGAGGGATTCGAGAACCCGCAAGGGTGCGGAGCTGAGGAAACGCGAAGCGTTTTCCAGCGCAGCACGCGAGGGCCGTAGGCCCGAAGCGAAAGCGGGCGGCGTCAGCCGCACGCGACACCCCTCATCGCCCACCATTGAGTTGGAAACGGTCCTCGAAAGGGGACCGTTTTTGTTTGGGCCCATTTCATGGGATTCGAACCCGCCAGCACGTCTGTCACAAAGGCCGTGGCCAAATAATGGCAAAAATGAGTACTGCTACTTTGCTTGCAACATATAAAAAGATAGCGTTTGCGTAAGTTATGCAACATATGTCCATTATAAGGACTAACAGTTAGATCACAATCGTGCATTCATCGCCATTTCGACTTGCTATCTGGCCTTATTAGTCCAAAATTGCTGCTACCAAATCGGTAGCAGTACTCATATTTAATGTTTTTTGACCAGCGGGTCTCCCTGCCTTAGCAAATCTAAGGCAAAACGGGCTCCAGACCGCTGAATCATGCCACATAGGGCACGCTCGCAGTCCGGAACCCGGTCCAAATTGAGTTATTGCGCCGCGTTAGACCAAGACACCCGACAGGATCTCGATCAGACTGTCCACGTCGGCTTCCTCGCAGACGAGCGGCGGCAAGAAACGCAGCGTATGAGCACCC
>USEK01000031.1 GCA_900553705.1 uncultured Collinsella sp. | reverse complement strand
GGCGCTCACCAGGGCATCGCGCTCGGGGTGGGCAATTTCCCTTATGCCGATGTTGCCGATATCCTCGACCGCGCGGGCGAGGGTCCGGCACTTGTCGTGGTGCTCGATCACGTGACCGACGACGGTAACTTTGGCGCCATCGTGCGCTCCGCCGAGGTCGTGGGCGCCGCGGGCGTCGTCATCGCCAACAAGCGCGCCGCCGGCGTGACCGTGGGCAGCTGCAAGACCTCAGCCGGTGCCGTCATGCATCTGCCTATCGCGCAGGTTCCCAATATCGCCCGTGCACTCGACGACCTCAAGGCCGCTGGCTTTTGGGTGGGCGGTGCCTCCGAGCACGCCGAGGGCAGTTGCTGGGATGCTCCCTTCGAGGGCCGCGTGGCGCTCGTCATGGGCTCCGAGGGCGACGGCATCTCGCGCCTGGTGCTCGAGAAATGCGACTTTTTGACCAAGCTTCCCCAGCGCGGCATGACCGAGAGCCTCAATGTTGCCCAGGCGACCACGGCGCTGTGCTTTGAGTGGCTGCGCCGCAACGCCGGCGAGCTCATGGGGGAGGAGTAGCGCATGTCCAAAAAGAACCGTGCCAAGTCCAAGGCCAAGCGCTTTGGCGAGGGCTCGGCCAAGCCGATTGTTTCGGCCGCGACCTACGGCGTGGGCGGCAATGCGTTTGCGCAGGCCATCGCTGACCCGGTCTCGACGGTGCACTCCAACAAGCCCGAGCTGCTGGTGGTCGACGGTTACAACGTGATCCACTGCACGCCGCGCTACGAAAAGCTCGTATACGACCATTCCGACGATCCGTATTCCAGCGACGTTCACGATATGGCGCGCACCGCCCTCATCAACGACGTCGCCGCCTTTGCCCAGGGCCGCTACGAGGCCGTGATCGTGTTCGACGGCGCGGGCAATATCTCCAGCGAGCGCCCCAACCTGCCTGCCCGCGGCGTGCGCATCGAGTTTTCGCCGACGGGCGTTTCTGCCGATACCGTGGTGCAGAGGCTCTGTATCGAGGCACGTGAGGAAGGCCGTGCGTGCTCCGTGGTATCGAGTGACGGCACAATCCAGGCCGTCGTCATGGGCAAGGGTGTCACGCGTATCTCGAGCCGCATGCTGGTGGATGAGATCAAGCAGATCGATAACGACGTTCACGAGGCAGAGGAAGCTCCGCAGATCAAGATGACCCTGGGCAGCCGCCTGAGCCCCGATGCCCTGGCCAAGCTCAAGGCCCTGCGCGGGAGGTAGGGGAGTTGGCGGGCGATGCTGTCTCGCTAACTCCATTCAGCGATGTCGATCATTCTTTCGAGGCGCCAGGTTAGCGCCTCTTTTAGATAAGGCAGTCTTGCTGTAAGAGCGTCGTTTTTGGATAGGATTTCGATTGCCTCGTCAACGAAACCCTCGAGCTTGTCGTCGTCAAACCAGCTCATATCCTCAACAAGCAGCATTTGTTTCGCGGGGCTTGAATGAAACTGCGCGCTGGTAAAACTGTGCTCTCCTGCCTTAAGCTCCTCTAGAGAAACGTTGCACCAGAGCGATGATCCCGAATCGAAGATGGGGGCAGGTCTGCAGGCTAGCGTGTTGACGTTTCGCACAAGGCCAAAGTTACGCCAATGACGGTCATAGTTGGCGATGATGTCGTCGCACACGATCATGCGGTCAAGGGCATCCTTGACGCCTGTTACCCCGAGCTTCTCGCAGTTTGCTACATATCGCTCGTAGTCGGTTAGTCTTTCATCTGCGTTTGCGTACTGGTTTACATAGAACGCAGGGACATACTCTTCTTCATCAGTTAAGAAGACATCGCATATACTCAGGGCGGAAGTGCCCGTGCCCTCGATCGAGTAAGGCACATAATCGCAGGCGTTTAGGATGCGACGATGGAGCGCGGTCGCTACCAGCTCGTTATATGGTTCTTGGTTCAGGTGCGCTCCTGCCTTATGCAGAATTCGACGCCCACCCTCGCATGTCCAATACTTCTGAAGGTTGCCGTCCGAGGTGTTATCGGGCTTTGCAGCGGCTGCATTGCCCTCTGGGGCGAAGGGTGCGATGGACAGAGAGACGTCGTCAAAAGCATTATTGAAGAAGTTAATATCCTCCCACGCGAGACCGGAATCTTGGGGTCTAATCCAATACTGGTCGGATAGGGAGAGGCCGAGATTTCGCTGAATGAGTTCGTCGGGAACATCGACTGCTGCTTCTGCAAGCAGGGAGGCTAGTCCAATGCGTGCGAGCGGGATACCGCGGCCGCGCCACCAGATGCGGAAGGAGTCGAGCGATATGGGGCTATTAGGGCCAAATACTCCAATAGGGGCGTGGGCACGATCGACGTCGGCGCCGATGTGGGTAAAGTCTTTTCGCGATGTGCTGTAGACCAGCTGGGCGACTTCGTGCGTGCGATTCATGAGGGTGAATGCGATCTCGCTCTTACCGTGGCCGCGGCGGGGACGTCCCCCCGCTTTGGTCACGGAGCGGAGTCGTGCGTTGACGCTGTCTTTGTCGATGAGCCATACACCAGAAGCCTTGCGTGCCTCAAGTGCTCCGTTTTTTATGAGCTCTTGCACCCTGCGCGGGGTGATGTCGAGTAGCTCTGCAGCTTCCTTCGTGGTCAACATCGCGAAACCCTTCGCCAGAACGAATAGTTTTATATAGTCAATTGTAATTAAAACTATTCGTTTCGGCGAATGGTTTTGAGATGTGGTCGGTCGAAGGGTCTGTTGCGCCCCGTCCGCAATTCCTTTATTCTTAACAGGCTTCGCGCGAAAGCGCCAAGTGTGCCAGTGTGGCGCAACGGTAGCGCAACTGATTTGTAATCAGTGGGTTGCAGGTTCGATTCCTGTCACTGGCTCCATGAGAGTTTCGGGCTCTGTTCCCTTGTGGGACAGGGCCCGTTTCTATTTATGTCTATAAGTCAGCGGGTGTGGCGCCAACCAAGCTTCAGGTTTGTCTCGATCTGTAACACGAAGGGGCGGAAAACCCTCCTTATAGTTACAGATCGAAACATTGCCAAGGGAAGGCCGATAATATCTCGATCCGTAACACGAAGAGGCTGAAACCGTTCTTACTGTTACAGAATGAGACGTAAGCTGGTGTCTCTGCGTAATATCTCGATCTGTAACAGATGGGGGAGGAATAACCCTCTTACTGTTACAGATCGAGACAAAGGCCGGACCGGTCCCAGTCATCCTGGTCGAGTGAGGATTTCCGGACATACGAGGGTGGATAATCTCCCACTTTGGACTCGAAGCCACGCCAAAAGTGGGAGATTATCCACGCTCGATTCTGTCTGGGAAGCCCCGATCTCGACCTATATATAGGTGCAAATAAGCCATTATCGAAGTTCGATCCTGAAGGTGTACTCCACTACACCAAAGTGTTACCTCGGGAAACGTCACCTCAGTATTCAAAACCACCGTCCTTCATATCCAAACTCAACAAAACCGCAGGTCACAGCTATATAGATACGCCCGGCACCGTGTATCTAGAGGTTTTCGTTGACAGCCCCCAAGGTTGCATCGTATTATCTTTTTCGTTCGCGGGGGCGGCGGTCCAAAAGACCAAAGGACCTGCGGATACTTGAACGATTGGGAGTTTGCCCGAGTGGTTAATGGGGACGGGCTGTAAACCCGTTGGCTCTGCCTACATAGGTTCGAATCCTATAGCTCCCACCCGTCAAGTGCCTGTATAGCTCAGTCGGTAGAGCACTTCGTTGGTAACGAAGAGGTCACCAGTTCAAGTCTGGTTGCAGGCTCCATCCGGCGGTGTAGCTCAGTTGGTTAGAGCACACGGTTCATACCCGTGGCGTCACTGGTTCGAATCCAGTCACCGCTACCATAGGTAACACGGTGGCTTCTCAATAGTATGTTGAGAGGCCACTATGGTATAAAGGCAAAGTCCCGTCCGGGGACGACCTGTTTAGAGGAGGGCTTTATGGCCAAAGAGAAGTTTGAGCGCACTAAGCCGCATGTTAACATCGGCACCATTGGTCACGTCGACCACGGCAAGACCACGCTGACCGCTGCCATCACCAAGGTTCTCTCCGAGACCGAGGGCTGCAAGGCTGACTTCACTGCGTTCGAGAACATCGACAAGGCTCCCGAGGAGCGCGAGCGCGGCATCACGATTTCCGTCTCCCACGTTGAGTACGAGACCGCTGCCCGTCACTACGCTCACGTTGACTGCCCGGGCCACGCTGACTACGTCAAGAACATGATCTCCGGCGCTGCTCAGATGGACGGCGCTATCCTGGTCATCGCTGCTACCGACGGCCCCATGGCTCAGACCCGCGAGCACATCCTGCTCGCCCGTCAGGTCGGCGTTCCCTACATCGTCGTCTTCCTGAACAAGTGCGACATGGTCGACGATGACGAGCTCATCGACCTCGTCGAGATGGAGACCCGTGAGCTCCTCTCCGAGTACGATTTCCCCGGCGACGACATCCCCGTCATCCGTGGCTCCGCTCTGGGCGCTCTCGAGGGCGACGCCAAGTGGATGGACGCCATTCGCGAGCTCATGAAGGCCGTCGACGAGTACATCCCGACGCCTGCTCGTAACAACGACCTCCCGTTCCTGATGGCCGTTGAGGACGTTATGACCATCTCCGGCCGTGGTACCGTTGCTACTGGCCGTGTCGAGCGCGGTGAGCTCAAGCTCAACGAGCCCGTCGAGATCGTCGGCATCAAGGATACCCAGAACACCGTCGTTACCGGTATCGAGATGTTCCGTAAGTCCATGGACTTCTGCGAGGCTGGCGACAACGTCGGTCTGCTGCTCCGCGGCATCAAGCGTGAGGACATCGAGCG
This sequence comes from uncultured Collinsella sp., assembly GCA_900553705.1. Lineage (GTDB taxonomy): Bacteria > Actinomycetota > Coriobacteriia > Coriobacteriales > Coriobacteriaceae > Collinsella. The sequence goes on along the minus strand of USEK01000031.1, from coordinate 6,708 downwards.
CGGCCAGGTTCTCTGCAAGCCCGGTTCGGTTACCCCGCACACCAAGTTCACCGGCGAGATCTACGTTCTGACCAAGGAGGAGGGCGGCCGTCACACCCCGTTCTTCGATGGTTATCGTCCTCAGTTCTACTTCCGTACCACCGACGTTACCGGTACGGTCAAGCTCCCCGAGGGCACCGAGATGGCTATGCCTGGTGACCACATCACCATCGAGGGCGACCTCATCCACCCGATCGCCATGGAGGAGGGCCTGCGCTTCGCTATCCGCGAGGGTGGCCACACCGTCGGTTCGGGCATCGTCTCCACGATCATTGAGTAAATTAGCTCTTTGATATAGCTGACTTAGAGAACCCGGCACTTATATGGGTGCCGGGTTCTTTTCTGCAATGGATATTGAGCCGTTGCTGGTGTCGAGAGGATCGATAATGGTCCTGGATGCACCGTCGATTAGCTCTCGATGGCTTCATTGATGTGTTCCAAATATGAATGGATCCACCGAGAACCAATTGACTCGAGGTTTTCATTGACAGCACTTACGTGGAGCTGATAAAGTAACAACTCGTGCCCGTACGGGGCGGAAATGAAAGGTTCAGGATACATGCGTACTCTAGTTACTCTTGCGTGCACTGAGTGCAAGCGCCGCAACTATACGACCACCAAGAACAAGTCGACCATGCCTGATCGTATGGAGATCAAGAAGTATTGCCCCTGGTGCCGTCACCACACGCTGCACAAAGAGACTCGCTAGTCTCTAGTCACATACGCCAGTAGTTCAATTGGTAGAGCATCGGTCTCCAAAACCGAGTGTTGAGGGTTCGAGTCCTTCCTGGCGTGCCAGTCATTATTCCGTAAGCTCCCACTTGGGGGCTTACGGTTTACTCATGTATAAGCGCATTGCGCGGAGGTAACCCAAATGGCCAACAAGAAGAACAAGAAGAAGGCTCAGCAGCCGGCACCTGCCAACAAAGCTGCCGCCAACTCCAAGGTTGAGGCCAAGAAGGCCGTTGCCAAGAAGAACGAGAAGGCTGCGAAGTCCAAGAAGAACGAGAAGCCTGGTTTCTTCGCCCGCACCAAGAAGTATTTCGCTTCGGTCAAGTCCGAGATGAAGCGTGTCACGTGGCCCGATAAGAAGGAGCTCGTGAACTACTCGGTTGTCGTTTGCGCTTCTCTGATCGTCGTCGGCGTCGTCATCGCTCTGCTCGATGCTGGCTTTGGCGAGGCTCTTGCTCTGTTCTCTGGATTGAGGGGCTAAACCATGTCTAAGCGTTGGTACGTCGTTCACACTTACTCTGGATACGAGAACCGCGTTAAGTCCGATCTCGAGCATCGCATCGAGACTATGGGCATGCAGGACCGTATCTTTGATATCGAGATTCCTATGGAGCGCGTCACCGAGATTAAAGAGGGTGGCAAGCGTGAGACCAAGGATTCCAAGATTTTCCCGGGTTATGTCCTGGTCCGCATGGAGATGGATGACGATGCTTGGACGTGTGTTCGTAACACGCCTGGCGTCACCGGTTTCCTAGGCGGCAACGGCAAGCCCGCTCCGCTTTCCCGCGACGAGTACAACAAGATGACTCGTCGTCCCGGTAAGGGCGATTCGCCCAAGCGCACCTCGGTTGATATTGAGGTCGGTACGTCCGTCCGCGTCACCGATGGCCCGCTTACCGACTTTGATGGCAAGGTCTCCGAGGTTAACACCGAGGCTGGCAAGCTCAAGGTCACGCTGATGATCTTTGGCCGCGAGACGCCGGTCGAGCTCGACTTTAACCAGGTCGCTGTCATCGCTTAAGTTTTCGTCCGTTCGCGCGAGCGTGCTTCTTCTGTGACTGCTCATCTCAGGAGTGCTTCTAACACGTGCGTGCTTACGATATAGCAAGTACTTCACACTCGTGATTCGAAAGGAATGACCATGGCTGAGAAGAAGGTTGCCAACGTCATTAAGCTCCAGATTCCTGCTGGTGCAGCTAACCCCGCTCCTCCCGTCGGCCCCGCGCTGGGCGCTGCTGGCGTGAACATCATGCAGTTCTGCCAGGCCTTTAACGCCGAGACGCAGGACAAGAAGGGCGACATCATCCCCGTTGAGATCTCTGTCTACGAGGATAAGTCCTTCTCCTTCATCACCAAGACCCCGCCGGCGGCTCACCTCATCAAGAAGGAGCTGAACCTCAAGTCTGGTTCCGCTAAGCCCCAGGCCGACAAGGTTGGTCAGCTCTCCCAGGAGCAGCTCACCAAGATCGCCGAGATCAAGATGCCGGACCTCAATGCCAACGACATTGACGCCGCCAAGAAGATCATCGCCGGTACCGCCCGTTCCATGGGCGTCACCATCGCTGAGTAGCGATTTCTTATGGTAACGACGGGTGCTCCGATCGGGGCGCCCGTTAAATGTGTGCAATAGGGCACACGATACGATGTGGGAGGGCTCACGCCCGTTTAACCACAGGAGGTAATGCACATGGCTAAGCATGGTAAGAGCTATAACGCCGCTGCCGAGAAGATCGACCGCGCCACGCTCTACACCCCCCTTCAGGCTGCCAAGCTCATCAAGGAGCTCGACACCGCCAAGTTCGACGAGACCGTCGAGGCCCACTTCCGTCTGGGCATCGATACTCGTAAGGCTGACCAGAACATCCGTGGTTCCATCTCCCTGCCCCACGGCACCGGCAAGACCGTTCGTGTTGCCGTCTTCGCCGAGGGCGAGAAGGCCCGTGAGGCTGAGGCTGCCGGCGCCGACATCATCGGTTCCGACGAGCTCGTCGCCCAGATTCAGAAGGGCGAGATCAACTTCGACGCCGCTATCGCTACGCCGAACATGATGGCCAAGGTTGGCCGCATCGGTAAGATCCTTGGTCCCCGTGGCCTCATGCCGAACCCCAAGCTCGGCACCGTGACCATGGACGTCGCCAAGATGGTCTCCGAGCTCAAGGCTGGCCGCGTTGAGTACCGCGCCGACCGCTACGGCATCTGCCACGTGCCCCTGGGCAAGAAGTCCTTCTCTGAGCAGCAGCTCGTCGAGAACTACGCTGCCCTGTACACCGAGATTCTGCGCGTCAAGCCCTCTTCTGCTAAGGGCAAGTACGTCAAGTCCATCTCCGTGTCTTCCACCATGGGCCCTGGCGTCAAGGTCGATCCCGCTGTCCAGCGTGACTTCCTGGCTGAGTAACTGCTAGTTACTGCCTGAGTACAGCAAGCATTGCTAAAGAAACCCGGTTCTGCCTTGTGCAGGACCGGGTTTCTTGCTATCGCGTCAAAAGCACCATAAAGGGGACAGTGTCCCCTTTATGGTGGTTACCAGGGTGTTCTGGCTGTTGAAGACTCGATGGCTTCGTGGCGTTTGAGCTCGCGGCGCATGGTTTGTGAGTTGAGCCAAGCTGCTTGCCAGCCGCGGATGGGGTAGTGCGTCTGGTCGAGCTCAAACTGCGTATAGCCGCAGGCGTTGATGATCGTCGTTCCACACACATGCTGACGCTCGCGCTGAAAATCGCAACCGTAGCTTTGGTGCACATGCCCGTGCACCATGTAGTCGGGATTCCAGGATTCGAGTGCTGTGTTAAAACACTCGAATCCTCGATGCGGCAGATCGTCCAGATCACCCATACCGGCGGCGGGTGCATGGGTAAGCAGAATGTCGCACCCGCCGACCATCCTAACCTTACGCGACAGCTTACGCATGCGCTTGGACATCTCGCGTTCGGTGTACATGTTGGCGCCGTCGCGATAACGCATGGACCCGCCAAGGCCCGCAATGCGAATCCCTCGGTACGTGTACACGCTGTCCTCTACGCAGATACATCCACCCGGTGCATGACGTGCGTAGCGGTCATCGTGATTGCCGCGCACGTAGATGAGCGGTTTGTTGATGACCGTAACCAAAAACTCAAGATAGTCCGGGTCCAGATCGCCGGCGGACAAAATCAGGTCGACGCCCTCAAAGCGTTCCTTGCGAAAGCACTCCCAAAGGCATCGTTCTTCGGTATCGGCTATGGCAAGGATTTTCATAGGGCAGGGACTTTCGGCTCATCGTCGAGCTGCGGAATGGTGCCTACCACGTTATCCGCCAGCCAATTCATCTCGACAATCTGCGTGCTCGGCAGCGGAGGGAAGCCTTCGATCTGTACCACGCCGTTCTGACTGTGGAGCTCGCCGCCAAAGGGGTTGATGGATCCCTCGACAATGCCGTTGCGGAGCAACTGCACGAGTTTGCGCGTCTGGTAGGGTAGGCCCGGAGCGTAACGGATGTCGATAACGCCGGAGCTCATGCCGTACCAGTAGTTGACGGCGCGCACTTGGTTGTCATCGCTGGTCTCGTCCCACGTGCCGTGCAAAAGGCTGCGAACGATGAGCTCGTAGTAACGGCCCCAGTTCCATACCGGCATGGCGATGCCGGTAACCTTGCCATCGACCAGGCGGTGGAGTCCGTAGGCCGTAGGGTCTTCGAGCGACTTTGACATGTCAGCGCCGGTCATGACGCTCACGCCTTCGCGGCACATGGCCTCGGCGAGACCGCCGGCGGGCACATCGCCCCAGGTGAGGATAATTTGCGCGCGGGGGTCGAGCAGCGAGGCACCGATGGCAAAGGCATTGATCTCGCTGAGCGCGCCGGATGCGAAGACCGACGCGTGGTAGCCGATGCGATGGTTGTCCGCCATGCTGGCGGCAAGGGCGCCCAGGAGGAACTTGGCCTCGTACATCTTGCCAAAGTACGAACGGACGCTTTGGTGGGGAAGGCCGATAGAGCAGTTAAGGAACCGAACCTGGGGATACTCAACGGCAGCTCTGAGCGTGTATTCCATCAGGCGGTGCGAGGTCGAGAAGATGACGTTGTCTCCATGTTTGACAGCCGTTTCCACGGCGGCGTAGAACACGTCCGGATCGTGACAGTCTTCGAACGCCTCGGTGCGCACGATACCGTCAAAGTGCTCATCGAGATACTGACGTCCTTGGTCGTGCAGACTGTCCCAGCTCGACGCCGCACAGGGGAACTCATGGATAAAGGCGATACGCAGGGGGTTGGCCGCCGAATAGACAGTCTTGCCCATAAAGAAGTTGAGCACGCCGGAGGTGGACTTGGCGGGCGACTCCTCCTCATCGACGCTCGGCGCTTCGACAAAATCGACCTTGTCCTCGTCGTTTTTGCCGGCAATGACCAGCTCGCGCCAAATCTTGCACAGGCGGTTTACGACGATATCCGTCGGCGTATCCAGCAGGCGGTCCTGGTTGTACACATTGAGGTAGACGAGCATGGCGTCGGCGGGCGTAATGTCCAGGTGGTCGCCGCCTGCGCGAAGGTAGGCGCGCTTAAAGAGCAGGAAGGTGTGGCGCAGGTAGTCGACCTTTTTCTGCGGCCATTTTTCGATAAGGTTCCGACCGAGCATCTTGGCGAGCGTCTCGTAGCTTCCCTCACGCGAGAACTCGATTTCGTATAGGGGGCAGACGCGCCAAAACGCGCAGAATTCACCGTACAGGCGGCTTTCGACGGAATCCCATGTGCCGGGGTAGAGACGGGTGACCCTGGCCGAAACCGTTGGAGCGTCCAGGAATTTGAGGACACTGACGCGTTTGTTGCCTTCCTGGACATAGAACCGATGCATGAACTCGGTGACGATGATGGGATCGCGATAGCCCTCGGTTACCTGGATGTCGTAGAGGTTGGACCACTTGCGGGCGAACTCAGTGTTAAACGGCAGCAGGGGCATAAAGTTGCATGAAAAGGCGGACTGACGGCCTTTGGTGACTGTGCCGACGACCATTTCGAGCGGAATATCCCTTAGGCCGACATTCTCTCGCTGACCTAAGGGGAGCTGGGCAACGAGGCTGTCGAGGTCCGTAAGGTACGGGTGCTCGCTTTGGCTGATGGCGCGACGGCGTCCCTGCTCGCCGCGCTTGCGTGCTTGACGATAGGCCTCTTCCATGATGTTGCTCCCTTAGTCGTTTAAACAACTATATGAACCATGGTACCACGAATGAAAACCACCACAAAGGTGCCTGTCCCTTTTTGGCGGGTTAGGCGATGATGGGGGCGATGGCACGGATGCAGGCGTCGGCTGCCGTGAAAGTAGTGCTGTCGTCGCTGACGATAAAGATGATCTTTCCTTTGATGCCAAAGTCGCCGATTTCGCTAAAGAGTACGTAGGGCTCCTTGTCAAAGCCCGAGATGGGAAGCACGGCGGCCTTGGTGGCGCTGGTCAGCTCGTCTGCCAGCACGTCAAGGGAAGCCCACTTGGACGTGTCCTTTACGGCAACGGGCACGGCCACGCGCCCAAAGGGCATCAAATGCACGAGTGTGTTCTTGGAAATGTTGGAGTTGGGCACAATGATGGTCTGTCCACAGGCATCCTCAATCGTTGTATGGCGCCAAGTGATGTCTTGGACCACGCCGGATACGCCGCCGACCTCGATATTGTCGCCGGGCTTGATGATGCCCATAAAGGTCACCTGCATGCCGCCGATAAGGTTTGACAGCGTGTCCTGAAAGCCGAGCGAAATGGCGATGCCGCCGACGCCAAGAGCGGCAACGAGGGCGTTTGCGTTAATGCCAAAGCAGTTGTCGAGGATAAAGCTGCCGCCGATCATCCAGATGACGGCGCGCGCGATGTTGATGAAGATACTCGATGCCGGAAGCGGGTTATCGTCTCGGTTAAGCAGATGGTTCAGGGTCTGTCTCTTATACACATCTGACGCTGCCGACGACTAGTCGAGTGTAGA
>USEK01000030.1 GCA_900553705.1 uncultured Collinsella sp. | reverse complement strand
GTCGGCAGCGTCAGATGTGTATAAGAGACAGGCTATGGCAGGCGCGGGGGCCGCAACGGGCTGAGGCGTCGGAGCCGGCGCAGGCTGAGGTGCAGGCGCAGGCTGAGGTGCAGGCGCTGCAGGCTTGGAAGCTGACACGGACGCAGAACGGGGCGAAGGCTGGGCAGCCGGAACAGCAGCACCACGGTCCCAAGGCATACCGCCCTGGCGCGCGGACGTAGCAGCGGGGGCAGCGGATGCCGCCGGGGCGGCAGCGCGGGCGCCCGAAATGAGCGTCGGCTGGTGGGCAGCAGCGGGTACGGATGCTGCAGGCGCGGCGGCCTGAGCAGCAGCCACGCTCGCCGGCACGGCGGCGTTGGCAACCATGGCCTCCAGGCGTGCCACGCGCTCGGCCAATGCCTCAATCGTTAAATCGGCCTCGGGACGCGCCAGACGCGTGCAGGCAATCTCGAGCACCAGGCGCACGTCGCTCGCGCCCCTCATCTCCAGTGCGGCATCGTCGAGCACTGTCAGCACACGGGCCAGGCGGTCGGCAGGATGCTCGCCAAAGGCAGCGGCCTCGGCAGCAAGCGCCTCGGCCTGCTCGGAGCCGCCCTCAAACAACTCGGCACGGGCACCGGTAACGCAGGCAACATACACGTCGCGCACGTGCGCCACCAGGTCGCGCGTCAGCTCCAGCAGATCGTTACCTTCCTCGACCTGCGCGCGAATAAGCCCATACAGCTCGGCAACATCGCGATCGGCAATGGCGCGGGAAAACTCGCCCAGAATCTGGTCCGAAACCTCGCCTAAAAGCGAGCGGGCGTCGTCCGCATGCACAGAACCGTTGCCAAAGACGCTCAGCTGCTCCAGCGTGGACAACGCGTCGCGCATGCCGCCCTTTGCATGGCGCGCCACGATAGCCAGCGCCTCGTCGTCGTAATCGAAGCCCTCCTGCTCGCACACGTATGCCAGGCGATGCTCGATATCCTCGTTGCCGATGCGATGGAAATCGAAACGCTGGCAGCGTGAGAGGATGGTCTCCAGAATCTTTTGCGGGTCGGTGGTGCACAGCACAAAGATCACGTGTGCCGGCGGCTCTTCAAGCGTCTTGAGCAGCGCGTTGAACGCCGCCGTCGTGAGCATGTGGACCTCGTCGATGATATAGATCTTGTACTTGCCGCGCACCGGGGCAAAGTTGACGGAGTTGATGATCTCCTCGCGCACATTGTCCACGCCCGTGCGGCTTGCGGCATCGAGCTCGTAGACATCCGGGTGGTTGCCCTCGGCAATGAGCTCGCACTCCTCGCAAGTACCGTCGGGCATGCAGCCGCTTGCACCCTCGGCGCGCGCTGCCTCGGCATTACGGCACAGCAGCGCCTTGGCCAGAATGCGCGCCATGGTGGTCTTGCCCGTGCCGCGCGGTCCGCAGAACAGGTACGCGTGGGACAGGCGTCCCTCGGTGATGGCGTGCTCGAGCGTCGAGACGATATGCTGCTGGCCCACCACGGAGTCGAAGGTGAGCGGGCGATACTTTCGGTACAACGATTCCATGGGTGCTCCCCCGGGTATACTGAGTCTTGTTGCCGCGACGGCCATGCGGTCGCACGGCATACTGCATTCATAATAACCCGTACGGCGAGCCCGCCGCGATAGGAGTCCAAAGAGCATGGCAGACGCAGAGAGCAACCTCGTTCCCTCCGAAGCAGCCGACCAGGTCGAGGTCGCGCTCGAGGAGCAGGCCGCAGCCGATGACGGCATCCTGTACCTCAACGAGTACCAGTACGAAAACGACCTGGTCACCGACTTCGCCCGCCTGGTCGCCTCGCCCAGGCGTCGCGGCTCGCTGTATGTCGCCGCGGCAATTGCCGCGCTCATCGGCATCGGCATGCTGGTGGCCGGCGGCAACTGGATCAAGTTTGGCGTCGTGTTGATCGTGTTCGGCGCCTTTTTGGCCTGGTGGAGCAAAAACCTGCACCACACCCTCGCCCGCGACTTTATCGACGCCGTCGAGGCCGACGAGTCCATGGGTGGCCGCTATCGCCGCGTCGCCGCCAACGAGGACGGCCTGATGGTTTGGGGCAAGAGCGGCAAGTCGCAGTTTTTCCCGTTTGAGAAGCTCGACCACGTGCTCGACGGCGAGCGCATCTTTGTGGCCATGTTCGCCGACCAGGGCGTGACGATCCCTAAGGAAACCTTTATTCGCGGCGATGCCGAGCAGTTTGGCACCTTCCTTAAGGCGCGCATCAACAAAAAACTCCGCATCGAGACCAAACGCAAGAAGATGAAGGCCGAGAAGGCCGCCGCCGAGGCCAAGCAGGGCGACAAGCCCCAGGAGACCAAGGGCAAGCAGCGCAAGCAGAAGAAGAACAAGAAGAAGCGCTAAGGCCAAGACAGACAGGCAGCCTCGCATCCCGTTATCCTCGCCATCCGCCCGAGCGTGCTACACTAGCAGCATCTATGCCACCGCGAACGGCTCGGCTCCGCGCCCGCCACTCGCAAACGAACTTTAAACGCACGAGGGTTGGCCATGCCGCTTTTCTCGCAACATACCGCCCGGTTCTCGCCGGACGTTCCTCTGGAGGGCACCAGCTCTCGCGAGCTGCTTAAGCGGTACCAGCCGCTCGAGACACTTGCGACCGGCGGTTTTGGCTCCATCGAGATCTGCCGCGACACGCATCTGCGCCGCCGCGTCGCCATTAAGCGCATCCCCCTTATCAACGGTGCCGGCATGCCCGCCAGCGACATCATGGATGTCCTGCGCGAGGCGCACACTGCCGCTATGCTTCAACATCCCAACATCGTGCAGGTCATCGACTTTACGCACGACACAGCCTATGCCTACCTGGTTATGGAATATGTCGATGGCATGTCGCTGGCCGAGTTTTTGCACCGCGTGGACGGCCACTCACTTACCTTTGACGAGGCCGCGGCCATTGCCGATGCCCTGGGCCAGGCGCTCACCTTCGCTCATAGTAATGGCGTACTCCACCTGGACATTAAGCCCGCCAACGTGCTCATCGACCACTCGGGCAATGTAAAGCTCACCGACTTTGGCATGGCGCGACTGTCGTCCGCCGGTGGCTTTGGCGGCTCACGCGGCGGCACCATCGGCTACATGCCGCCCGAGCAGCTCGATATCGAGACCGGCACGGTCGACGAGCGCGCCGATGTCTTTGCCCTCGCCTGTGTGATCTACGAGGGCCTGTGCGGCAGCGCTCCCTTTATGGCGGCCACGCCCGCCGACTCGCTCGACCGCATCATCGGCGGCGCCACCTATCCCAGCGAGCTGATACCACACTTTCCCCCGGGAGCCGAGGCCGCGCTCATGAGCGCGCTCTCCCCCATGCCGCAGGACCGCCCCAACAGCATCGAGGCATTTTGCGACCAGCTCCTTGCCGGTCTGGGCAGCGTGCGCGAGGGCCGTCGCAGCCTGGAGCAAATGGTTGGCGAGCTTTCGGATGACGAGCAGGAACTCGACGATATCGAGCCGTCGCACTACGAGGACGACGCCATCGAGGTCGACCCCGCACTCGGCTGGGCGGGCACGCGCTGGAGCCATGCGCGCGACTACACCATGCGCACTATCTCGGCGCTAACGTGCGGCACCTTTAGCTTTTTACTGATGCAAACGGCCGGGGTCGCGGCGCTTCCCGGCCTGGTCATTGCGGCCATCGCGATCGGAGCGGCGGCTGGCCTGGCCCCCCAGATTGGCTCGGCCATCTCGGCTGTGGGCTTTTTGGTGCTCATGGCCAACGCCACCATGCAGGCACAAGGCATCCTGTCGATGCTGCCCGTCGCGGTGATCTTTGCCGCCGCCATGTCCGGTTGGTGGATCGCCTGGGGTCGCACCGAGACTGCCGCGAGCGCCACGCTCACCTGTGCACTCGCGCTTGGCTGTCTGACCGGCAATACCTTCCTGGCAGCTGGGGTCGCCGCCGGCGTCGCGTCATTTTGGCTCGGCCCGGCAAGCGCCGCCGCGGCAACGGGCATGGGCGCGCTTTTTGCCCGTCTGGCCACGGTCGCGCTTTCAGCCGGAGGCGTGCTGGGGCTCGGTAACGTTGCCGCAGCGCTGGGAGACCCGCTCCTTTGGGCTGCCTTTGTGCTGGTCGCGGCAACTGCCGCAGCGTCATCCGCGCTGCTCAATGCCCATGCCAAGCGTGCCGATCAGGGCTCAAACCTTGCCGCAATCGCCGCCATCGCTGTCACCGGCATCGGCTGCGCAGCGGCGTCCTGTCTTGCACACCATATGGAAATTGCCAGCCTTGCAGCCGCGGTCGTCGCCAAGGCGGCGGTTGCGGGAACCCTATCCTCTATAATCGTTGGGATATGCCTATATTTGCTCGGATACCAAAGAACCTATACGGAGAGTGATCTTTCGTGAACTTCCTGAACATCTTCGAGGACCACGTGGCCGGCATCTTCGGTGCCACCCGTGCCCCGTTCTCCTTTAAGAAGCTTGCCAAGCAGGCCGCTCGCGACATGGAGGATCAGACTCTGGTGATTAACGGCGTCAACACGGCGCCGGCACTCTATACCATCCTTATCGCCGCCGACGACGATCCCATGCTCGCCCCGTTCTACCCCGAGCTTTCGCGCGAGGTCCGCGAGTTTGTGAAGGCGCAGGCCGAAAAGCGCCGCTATGTCTTTGTCGGCGAGCCCCTCGTGCGCTTTATGATCGATCCGCAGCTGCGCGCCGGCAAGTTCTCGGTCTTTGCCGAGAACGTCGATGCCCCCACGCTCGGCCGCCTGTACGAAGAAGAGCGCGCCTATCAAAACGGCCTGGGCCAGAACAACTCCGCGGCAAGCCGTGCCGCCAGCGCCCCGCGCGCCGGCCAGCAGCAGTTTGCTGCCCCGCAGCAGCAGCGCCCCGCCGCCATGCCCCAGCAGCAGCCGACGCCTCGCGCCGCCGCTCCCGACCCGCTTGCCGTGGCAGATCCCTTCGCGCCTAGCGTCCCCGACCCCGCCGCTCCTATCCCGGTGCCGCAGACCGTCTCGCGCGACGCGCTTGCCGGCATGGGCGGAGCCGCCGCGACCGGTGCCGCCGTGGGCCTAGGTGCCGCAGCCGGCATCGCCTCCAACATGGCGAGCACTCGTGCCCCGCAGCGCCCGCTCGCCCAGCTCGTCGACGTCGTGAGCGGCGAGAGCCATAGCATCACCTCCGCACAGGTGACCATCGGTCGCGAGCGCTCAGTTTCCGACATTGCCCTGCGCGACCCCAACGTGTCGCGCCGCCACGCCCAGCTCACCTTTACGGGCTCGGATTGGTCGATCGAGGACCTCAATTCCACCAACGGCACGCTCGTCAACAACCGCCGCATTACGCGCTGCCCGCTGCGCAACGGCGATCTGCTGACGTTTGGCCTGAGCACCTTTGAATTTAGGGGATAGTCGCTTATGAACATCGATATCGTCCTTTTTGCAGGCCGCATCGTCCTGGTCGCCCTGCTCTATATCTTCCTGTTCGCCGTCATGAAGACCGGCGTGGGACTTGTGCGCGGGCAGCGCCGCGACTCGGCTATCTGGACGATTGATGTGGACAAGGGTCCGCGCGGTATCCGCGGCATCCACGTAGACATGCTCGGCCCCGTCATCGTCGGTCGCTCGCCATCTTCGGACATCTGCATCAACGAACCGTTCGTCTCGGCCTCACATGCGCGCTTTTCGCTGCAGGGCCCGGCGCTCATCATCGAGGACCTCAACTCGCTTAACGGCACGCTCGTCAACGGCCGCCAGCTTGTTGAGCCCGCAACGCTGCGCGAGGGCGACGAAGTCCAGATTGGCGACGTGGTCATGAAGGTGAACCGTCGATGATCGACGAGGAGAACAAGTCCGCAACTATGACCGAGGCACCGGCCGCCGCCACAGCTGCGCCGGCCCACGCCGCTCCGGCGGGCTCCGCACCCGTGGAGCCCGAGGACACCGTGTTCTCCCTGCCTCTTTCGCATGTAACGCATGATATTTCGGATCTCGCCGATAACGAGGACGAAGAGGATGCCGTAGCGGCGCCCATCGGCGCACATGCTGCGGAACAGCCCACAGCGCCCGAAGCAACCCCGGCGCCGGCTCACTTTGCAGAGCCCGTCGCCGCGGCAATCAACGAGAGCGCTGCGGTGTTTGCGGCACCCGAGCCCGCCGCGCCGGCGTTTCCCATAGCCCCGGCATCCGAGGTTGCGCCCGCGTCTACGCCGGCGCCCGAGCCTATAGACGTCAGCCCGCAAGACGACGAGTCGACCGCCCGCGTGTCCGAGGAGCCCGACTCCCCGGACACCGACAATTCCGAATCAAACGCCGAGACCGACACCGTCTCTCCCGGTGACACCGCCGAGATCGACGTTGCTGCCGTTGAGGCCAAGCTCAAAGACCCCGGCTCGACCATGAGCTTTGAGCCCCTGACCGAGGAGCGCATCGAGACCGACTCGACCTATGATGCCGGTACCACCACGCAACTCATGTGGGGCGCCCGCTCCGACGTTGGCTGTGTGCGCCCGCACAATGAGGATTCCTACCTGGTGCAGTCGCCGCTCTTTTGCGTATGCGACGGCATGGGTGGTCACGCCGCCGGCGAGGTAGCCTCTTCTATCGCTGTCGAGACTATAGCCAAGACGGCCCCACAGTCCGCCGACGCAGCACGCCTGGCCGCAGCCGTCGAGGCAGCCAACGCCGCCGTAATCGAGGCGGCCCTGAACGGCCTGGGCAAGCCCGGCATGGGCTGCACAGCCACCTGCGCCTATATCGAAAACGATACGCTCGCCATCGCCCACGTGGGCGACTCGCGCGCCTACCTGCTCCACGAGGGCACGCTCATCCGCGTGACCCGCGACCACTCCTACGTGGAGGAGCTCGTGGACGCCGGCGAGATCACGGCAGACGAGGCTCGCGTCCACCCCAACCGTTCGGTCATCACCCGCGCACTGGGCTCGGACCCCGCCATGTATGCCGACCACTTCACTCTGCATATCGAGGAAGGCGACCGCCTGATCCTGTGCTCCGACGGCCTTTCGAGCATGATTCCCGATAGCGATATCGAGAACATCGCCACGCAGTCCTCAACCGCGCAAATCTGCGTCGACAACCTAGTGGACGCGGCGCTTGCCGCCGGCGGCCACGACAACGTGACCGTAGTAGTCGTTGACCTGGTTGACGATGGCGTCATGCGCGAGGCGCAACGCGTGCGTCGCCGCAACGTTACTATCGCCGCCATCCTGGCCCTCGTCTTTGTGCTGGCAGCTGGCATCTGGGCCTACACGGGTGTCACCGGCTCGTACTACCTGGGTACCTACCAGGGCAATGTCGCCGTCTGGCGCGGCCTGCCCGGCAAGCCACTCGGACTCAAGCTCCACTGGCTCGAAAGCGAAACCAGCATCAAGCTGTCCGACCTGCCCGAAGACACGCAAAACCGCCTCAAGGCGGGCATTCCGCAAACAAGTGTCGACGATGCGCAGGACACGATATCCAAGTACCGCCACCAGATCGACGAGGAGCAGACCCGCCAGGTGATCGACGCGCAAACGATTCGCGACAACACCAATCAGGGATCGACCTCCGAATCAGATTCCGAGAAAACCGCCGAACAGTCCGCCGAGGCCGAAGCCTCCGATAAGAATTAGAAAGGGAGTGCCGCTTATGAGTCGCCGCAACACCGAGCTGCTCTTGCTCATCGCCTCGGCGTTCCCCGTCATCCTGCTGTATGCGATGTACGTCCTCACCGCGGGCGCTGCCATCTCCTTTGAGACGCTCGCCGTACCGATCGGCCTCTTTGCCGCCTTTGCCGCGGCCCACATTGCCGTGCGCATCTTGGCGCCCGGTGCCGACCCCGCCATCCTGCCCATCGTATTTATACTTTCGGGCATCGGCATCACGTTCGTGACGCGTCTCGCCCCCGCTCTCGCCATCTCACAGCTCATCATCCTGTTTGTCTCGGTGGCGCTCATGGTGGGAACGCTTGCACTAGTCAAAAACCTCGACGTGGTCATGCGCTACAAGTACACCTTTGGCATCATCGGCATCATTCTGCTGATGCTGCCTATCTTTATCGGCACCACGATCTCGGGCTCCAAGCTGTGGATTCGCATCGCGGGCTTTACCATCCAGCCTGGCGAGTTCGCCAAGGTCTTTATCGTGCTGTTCCTGGCCGGGTACCTGGCCGAGAACCGCGAGCTACTCTCCATCTCCAACCGCAAGATCCTGGGCTTTAAGATCCCTCGCCTGCGACTGCTGCTGCCGCTGTTTGCCGTGTGGGGTGTGTGCCTGCTCGTCGTCGTCTTCGAACGCGACCTGGGTTCGGCCGTGCTGTTCTACACCATCTTCTTGCTGATGCTCTACGTTGCCACGGGGCGCTTTTCGTATGTCGTTATCGGCCTTGCGCTCTTAGCCGTTGGAGCCGTGGGCGCCTACAAGTTCCTGTCGCACGTTCAGGTGCGTTTCCAGGTTTGGGTCGATCCGTTTAAGGACGCCCAGGGCCAGGGCTACCAGATCGTCCAGTCGCTCTTCTCGCTTGCCGACGGCGGTCTGGTCGGCGTTGGCATCGGCAACGGGATGGCCAACAACATCCCCGTCGTCGAGTCCGACTTTATCTTCTCGGCCATCGGCGAGGAGATGGGTCTTTTGGGCGGCGGCGCCGTGCTCATCCTGTTTATGCTCTTTGCCGTGCGTGGCCTCACCACGGCTGCCCGCGCTAAATCCGACCTCGCCGCCTTTAGCGCCACGGGCCTTACGGCCGCCATCAGCTTCCAGGCCTTCTTGATCGTTGGCGGCGTTACCCGCCTGATCCCGCTGACCGGCGTCACCTTGCCCTTTATGAGCCAGGGCGGCTCCTCGCTGCTGGCGAGCTTTATCATCGTCGCGCTCCTGCTGCGCGCCGGTGACGAGGCGACCGGACGCGAGGCCGAGCTTACCGGCACCGGCACCATGGCCGCCATCACCGATGATCAGGTCGCATCTGCCGCCGCCCCGACGGGCACGCGCTTTGCCACCTCGTCTTCCTACGGCAGCGGCAGCCATTCCGTCGGCTCGCGCATGCGCCGTCGCCTGCTCGACACACCTGAATCCGGTGTGCTCGGCCGCGTGGCGCTCGCCAACCGTCTAACCCGCGCGGTGCTCGCCTTTACGGCGCTGTTCGCCATCCTTATCGGCAACCTCACCTATGTCCAGGTCATCAAGGCCAAGGACTATCAGGACATGCCGACCAACAACCACACCATCGCCCGCTCCAAGTACATCCAGCGCGGTTCCATCATCACGTCCGACGGCGTGACGCTGGCCGAGTCGCTGCAACAGGAGGACGGCACCTACGTACGCTCCTACCCCAACGGTAACCTGGCAGCGCACGTGGTTGGCTACGTGAGCCAGCAGTATGGCACCACCGCCATCGAGAGCGTCATGAACGACACGCTCACCGGCTCTAAGGATTACTCCAGCTGGAACAACGCCATCGCGTCGCTCGCGGGCCAGACCCAGCCGGGCAACACCGCCAAGCTCACCATCGACTCGCGCATCCAGACGGCTGCCGAGCAGGCACTCAAGGGCTTTAAGGGCGCTGTAGTGGTCATCGACCCGCGTACCGGCGCGGTGCTCGCATGTGCCAGCTCGCCCACCTACGACAACACCAACATCGATGCCCTGCTGCAGACGGGCGGCGGCGAGGACGGCTCCATGTACAATCGCGCCATGGACGCGCTGTACACGCCGGGCTCAACGTTTAAGGTCGTTACGCTTTCCGCGGCACTCGAGACCGGTGCCGCCAGCCTTACCAGCACCTACCAGGCGCCCGGCTCCATGGACATCGGCAACGCACCGGTCACCAACTATGCCAACGAGAGCTACGGCACCATCAGCCTGCAGCAGGCCTTTGCCGTGTCCTCCAACGTCGTCTTTGGCCAGGTGGCAAACGAAGTTGGCGCAAACACGCTCGTACAGTTTGCCAACGCCTTTGGCTACGGCCAAAAGCTCGGCCAGGACCTGACCTCCGCGGCCTCCATCATGGCCGACCCGTCGCTCATGACCGAGTGGGAGACCGCCTGGGCCGGCGCCGGCCAGCCTGTCGGCATGGACCACACGCCCGGCCCGCAGACCACCGTCATGCAAAACGCCGTGATTGCCGCCGCCATCGCTAACAGCGGCGTGGTCATGGACCCGTACTTTGTAGCCCAGGTACTCGCCCCGGACGGAACCGTGGTCAAGACCACGCAGTCCCGCTCGCTGGGTCAGGCCGTCAGCTCCGCCACGGCCGACCAGGTCAAGCAGGCCATGCTTGCCGTCGTCCAGTCCGGCACCGGCACCGATGCCCAGATCCCCGGCGTCAAGGTCGCCGGCAAGACCGGCTCGGCCGAGACCGGCGGCACCAACGTCAACTCGATGTTCGTTGGCTTTGCACCTTACGATTCACCCACGGTCGCCATCTCGGTGGCCTTGGAGGATTTCGACAAGCATGACGTCAAGGCCGCCAAGATCGCCGGTATCGTCCTGACCGCGGCGCTTGCCGCACAGGGAGCGTGATGCCCATGATCGAATCGGACACCCGAGGCGCGCCGCGGCCGAAGAGTTAGCGGCAACGCGCCACACGGCCCCAGCGGCCACATCGTAGGTACTACACACATCGTTGAGCGAATAGTTATGTTAGGAGCAGGAATGGAACAGAGGGTCCTCGGGGGAAGATACCTCCTCAAGGATAAGGTGGGAACAGGCGGCATGGCGACCGTCTACCGTGCACAGGACCAGGTCCTCGACCGCACGGTTGCCGTCAAGATCATGCTGCCGCAGTATGCTGGCGACGCAACCTTCGCCGCACGCTTTAAGCAGGAGGCCCAGGCAGCAGCCGGTCTCTCCTCCCCCTATATCGTGGGCGTCTACGATTGGGGCAAGGACGGCGACACCTATTACATCGTCATGGAGTACCTGCGCGGCACCGACCTTAAGAGCGGCATCAAGAGCCACGGCGCCCTCGACCCCAAGAAGGTCGCCCAGATCGGCTCGCAGATCAGCTCCGCGCTTTCGGTCGCCCACAAGCACGAGATCATCCACCGCGACATTAAGCCGCAGAACATCATGGTGCTGCCCGACGGCAACATCAAGGTGATGGACTTTGGCATCGCGCGCGCCAAGAACAGCCACCTCACGCAAGACAACAACGTGCTGGGAACCGCCCACTACGTCAGCCCCGAGCAGACCCGCGGTCAGGACCTCGGCCCCACCTCGGATATCTACTCGCTGGGCGTCGTGATGTACGAGTGCGCCACCGGCCGCGTTCCCTTTGACGGTGACGACGCCATCTCGGTCGCACTCAAGCAAGTCAACGAGCTGCCTATTCCGCCGAGCCAGATCAACTCCGGTGTCGACGCCGACCTTGAGCGCATCATCCTCAAGTGCATGGAGAAGGACCCGGCAAACCGCTTCCAGACCGCCGACGAGCTTCGTCAGGTGCTCAACAGCTACCTGTCGGGCCGTGCCGTCAACGTCTCGGAGCCCACGCGCATCATCGGTGCCCTGTCTCTTATACACATCTCCGAGCCCACGAGACGTAGAGGA
>USEK01000029.1 GCA_900553705.1 uncultured Collinsella sp. | reverse complement strand
ACGAGATTCCTCTACGTCTCGTGGGCTCGGAGATGTGTATAAGAGACAGGCTTGGCGTTACCCTGGTCTTCACGCTTATGTCCCCGCTTATGTCCACGGCCGATAACATGGCTCACAACGCGGACACCAAGGGCATCGAGCGCCTGAACTACTTCGCCATGGCTCTGCTCGGCCTGATCTTCGCTGTCGTCGTCACCCTGTTCTTCATCGCTGGCGCCACCATCGGTCAGACCATCGCTTCCGCCATCCCGACTTGGCTGCAGACCGGTCTGTCCGCTGCAGGCGGCATGATGCGCTTCGTCGGCTTCGCCGTCCTGCTCAAGGTTATGATGAACCGCGATATGTGGGGCTTCTTCCTCATGGGCTTTGGCCTCGCGCTCATCACCGTTGCCAACGATTCGCTGGCAACCCCTGCTCTGCTCATCCTCGCTCTCATCGGCTTCGGCATCGCTTTCTGGGACTTCCAGCAGCAGACCGAGCTGAAGGGTGCAGCTGTTTCTGACGGAGGTGACTTCGAAGATGGCATCTAATGAGTATGTGATCCCGGAGCACTACGAGGATCTCACTCCTGCTCCGCAGCTCGACCAGAAGACCCTCAACAAGATGGCTTGGCGCTCCTGCTTCCTGCAGGCATCGTTCAACTACGAGCGCATGCAGGCCGCTGGCTGGCTTTACTCCATCATCCCCGGTCTGGAGAAGATCCACACCAACAAGAACGACCTCGCGGCTTCCATGAGCCACAACCTGGAGTTCTTCAACACCCACCCGTTCCTTGTCACCTTTGTTATGGGCATCGTGCTTTCGCTCGAGCAGAACAAGGTTGACATCCCCACGATCCGCGCCGTCCGCGTCGCCGCAATGGGCCCGCTCGGTGGTATCGGTGACGCCCTGTTCTGGCTGACGCTCGTGCCTATCACGGCCGGCATCACCTCCAACATGGCCATCAACGGCAACGCCGCTGCGCCGATCATCTTCCTGGTGATCTTCAACGCCGTCCAGTTCGCTCTGCGCTTCTGGCTCATGAACTGGTCCTACAAGCTTGGCACCAGCGCTATTGACGCTCTGACCGCCAACATGCAGGCCTTCACGCGTGCCGCTTCCATCATGGGCGTCTTCGTTGTCGGTTGCCTGGTCGTCACCATGGGTGGCACCCAGATCAACCTCGAGATCCCCAACGGCACCACCCGTGGCCTTTCCGCCACTACCGTGATCGTCTCCGAGAAGGAGGCCGAGAACTTCACCGGTATGGAGGGCATCGATACCGAGACCGCTGAGGCCGGTACCATCGCCATGACTAATGAGGACGGCGACGCCCTCACCGCCACCGATGCCGACGGCAACCCTGTCGAGTGCGGCGTCACCGATCTGGGCAACGGCATGGAGTCCGTTACCTACGGCACCGTTACCGAGGATCCGGTCAACTTCTCTGTTGCCGACACCCTCAACACCATCGTCCCGAAGCTTGTCCCGCTTATGCTTACGCTGCTGCTTTACTACATGTTCGCTAAGCACAGCTGGACCCCGACCAAGGGCATTCTCCTGCTCTTCGTCCTTGGCATCCTGGGCGCTGGCCCGCTTGGTCTCTGGCCGAGCATCTGGTAAGGCTCTAGCTTGAGGGGTGTGTCCCTACGCGGCTCACACCCCGACCCCTTAAGCCATGTGTATGTTAAAAGCCGCGTGCTCGAAAGAGCGCGCGGCTTTTGTTTTCTTGATGATTCGGGTGTGGCAGACTGATAATGCTAAACACCCTAGGTAGCTAGCCGAATTCGAGCAAAAGGGAGGATAGGATGGCGATCGGAGCGCGTAAGCAACCGCTGTACGATCAGCTGGTCGATATTCTGACCGAAAAGATCGACCATGAATATCGCGCCGGTGACATGATTCCTTCCGAGCGCGAACTTTCGGAGCGCTATGGTCTCTCGCGTACTACGGTACGCCTGGCTCTGCAGGAACTGGAGCGTTTAGGACTGGTGGTTCGGCAGCACGGTCGCGGTACCTTTGTGACCGACCGTTCGGCAAAGGCAACCAATCTTATGCAGTCCTACAGCTTTACCGAGCAGATGCGCGCGATGGGTCGCGACCCCGAGACCACGATTCTCGAGTTTTGCGAGATGGAGGCCGATAAAAATCTGGCCGAGCATATGGGATTGCGTATCGGTGATCGCATTTTTAAGCTTAAGCGCCTTCGTTCTGCCGACAACATGCCCATGATGGTCGAACGCAGCTATCTACCGGTTCGTCAATTTCTGTCCCTAAAGCGACCGCTGCTGGAGCGCAAGCCGCTTTACGATGTGATTGAGCAAGACTTTCAGCAAAAGATACGCGTGGCCGAAGAGGAGTTCTATGCGAGCATAGCCCGTCCCACCGACGCCCACCTTTTGGGAATTGTCGAGGGCTCGCCTGTGCTCGATTTAGTCAGGACTACGTATAACGAGTCAAACGAGGTTGTGGAGTACACACTCTCGGTTGCTCGTGCCGATCAGTTTAAATACAAGGTTTACCACCAGCGTAGCGATTAGTGTCCGCATCGTTTCCATATGATGATTCTTTGCATTTAACTGGTTACTACCAGATAACCAACTGAAGTGTATAATTGCACGTCAGAGGATTACTTCTAGAGAGAGGTATTAGAAATGTTCGAGAAGAGTGTCGAGGAGCTCACCGAGCTCGGCGCCCAGATCACCACGGCCGAGATTGCTCAGCAGCCCGAGCTTTGGCGTGATACGCTCAACATCTATCGCGAGAACAAGGAGGCCATCGAGGCCTTCCTGGCCGAGGCTCGCGCTATGGGCGAGGGCCGTCTGTCCGTTGTCTTCACCGGTGCCGGTACGTCCGACTACGTTGGCGATACCTGCGCCCCGTACCTGCGTCACGCTGGCAACACTGATCTCTACGACTTTAAGCCCATCGCCACGACCGACATCGTGAGCGCCCCGCGCGACTTCCTACGCGCCGAGGATCCCACGCTCGTGGTTTCCTTTGCCCGCTCTGGCAACAGCCCCGAGAGCCTTGCCGCCGTTGCCGTTGCCAAGGAGCTCGTCCACAACGTCAAGTTCCTCAACATCACCTGCGCTCCCGAGGGCAAGCTCGCCGTCGAGTCTGCCGATGATCCCAACGCGCTGACGCTGCTCATTCCGCGCGCCAACGACAAGGGCTTCGCCATGACCGGTTCTTATTCCTGCATGACCCTGCTCTCCACCCTTATTTTTGACACTGCCTCTGACGAGCAGAAGGCCGAGTGGGTCGAGACCATCGCCAAGATGGGCGAGGAGGTCATCTCCCGTGAGCCCGAGATCGCCGATTACCTGGCTGGCGACTTCAACCGCGTGACCTACTTGGGTTCTGGCTCCTTCGGTGGCCTTGCCCAGGAGAGCCAGCTCAAGATCCTTGAGCTCGCTCACGGTCTGGTCGCTACTTCCTACGACACCTCCATGGGCTATCGTCACGGACCCAAGTCCTTCGTCGACGACAAGACCCTCGTGTTCGTGTTCGTCAACAACGACGCCTACACCCGTCAGTACGACATCGACATCCTCAACGAGATCGGTGGCGACAAGATCGCTCAGCACACCATCGCCGTTCAGCAGGAAGGTGCCACCGTCTATGAGGGTGAATCCTTCACCTTTAAGGGCTACGAGGCACTTCCCGAGGGCTACCTTGCTCTGCCGTTCGTGATGTTTGCCCAGGCTATCAGCCTGCTCAACTCCGTGCGCGTGGGCAACACGCCCGATACGCCGAGCCCCACCGGCACGGTCAACCGCGTGGTTAAGGGCGTGACGATTCACCCCTTCACCGCTTAATCGCGTCCCCCTGTAAGGGCGCCCGTCCGCTCATAACGGCGGGCGGGCGCTTTTTGTTTTACGTGAGCTGGGTATAAGCATCACTACAGTCAACTGCTTTAGAAGCAAGGAGTGCATATGAGCACGTACGCAATTAAGGCTGACAAGTTCTTCTTGCCGGCAGGCCCGCAACTGGGCGGCTATCTTATGGTCGAGGATGGCGTCTTTGGCGCCTGGCAGGCCGACGAGCCCTCTTGCGAGATTAAGGACTACACGGGATCGTGGATCGCACCGGGTATGGTCGATACTCACATCCATGGCTTCTACAACCACTCAACTACCGATAACGATCCCGAGGGCATCGATATCAGCTCGACCGAGCTCGCCCGTCGCGGCACCACCAGCTGGCTGCCCACGACGTTCACCGATGGCGTCGAGCAGATCAAGGACGCCTGCGCCGCCATCGCTCAGGCGGACGAGGGTCGCGGCCCCGACTTCTGCGGTGCTCGCATTCAGGGCATCTACCTGGAGGGCCCCTTCTTTACCATGAAGCACGTGGGCGCGCAGAACCCCGCTTACCTGATCGATCCCTCCGAGGAGGTCTTCGATCAGTGGCAGGAGGCTGCGGGTGGTCGCATCGTCAAGAGCGCCATGGCGGCCGAGCGCGACGGTGCCGCTGCTTATGCGGCTGCTCTGAACGCCAAGGGTGTGGTGACCAGCATCGGTCACTCCGACGCCACCTACGATGAGTGCATCGCCGCCATCAACGCCGGTGCCAGCTGCTTTACGCATACCTATAACGGCCAGCGCGGGCTGCATCACCGTGAGCCCGGTGTCGTGGGTGCTGCTATGTCCACGTCCGAGACCTACGCCGAGATCATCTGTGACGGCAAGCACGTTAACCCTGCCGCCATCAAGGCGCTGCTGCAGGCAAAGGGCTGGCAACACACGGTGCTCATCACTGACTGCCTGGGCTGCGGCGGCATGCCCGAGGGCAGCTACACCAGCGGCGGCATGGACGTCATCATGAAGGACAACCTGTGCTGGCTCGCCGACGGCAAGAGCATTGCTGGCTCGGTGCTCACGCTTGCCCAGGGCGTCAAGAACATCGTCGACTGGGGCATCGCCAGCGCCGATATCGCCATTCGCATGGCAACCGAGGTGCCGGCACGCTCCGCGCACATCGAGGATAAGTGCGGCAGCATCATGCCGGGTCGCGACGCCGACTTTGTCGTGTTCGACCATGAGCTCACCCTCGTCGAGACGTATGTTGGCGGCCAGAGCGTCGGCAACGCCTTTACCGAGTAACGATAGAAAAAGACGGCGGGCCCGAATCTGCTCGGACCCGCCGTATGGGTTAAACGCTCAAAAGCACCTTTACAGTTACAGCTTGCTAGCGATTTTCTTTGCCGTACGCTTAACGCCGGCCACCAGGCCTCCTGCAGGATGCTCCTTCTCGTATGCTAGGCGCTTCTCGCGCTTGGCGTACTCTTCGACGATGATGTCGCCATACTCGTCTTCGATCTTGTCGAAGAAGTCGACGGCACCCTTAATTTCCTCAGCGGTCGGGTGCCCCTTTTGGACACCGCCGGTGAGTTTGAACGGCCCCCACGTATCAAAGCCGGGGCAGCCGTAGACACCCATAAAGATGGCCTGCCTCATGCGGCAGATGCCATCGATATCCTTGCCGTACCACTTGTTTTTGCCACCGTAGGTCATAAGGCCAAACACCTTGTCCTGCGGCTGCAGCACGTTCGTGAGCACGCGTGCCATGTCCTTGTCGATCTCGGAGTAATAGATGCCCGTGGCGACACCGATCAGATGATATTCGTGCAGGTTGGGATACTCGTTTTTACCGAGTGACTTCACATCGAGGGTATCGATTTCGGGGTGCGCCTCGACGATGGCGTCCACGAGCTTTTTCGTATTGCCGTGGTGGCGTGAGGCATAAAGAATGATGGTTCGCATAAGAAGGCCTTTCAGCTGTAATTGCATCAATGTCTGTATGGTACCCCGTTACATGGCCGGGATACCGGACGCATCGATGAGCGTGCGGGTTTGTTCTATGGTTAGGATTGAAACGGGCGCTTGCGTGAAATAAAGCAGTTGTTCGAAAGGATGGGTAATGGAATACGCTCTCTCCAACGATTCGATTTCTATTAAGGTTTCCACGGCTGGTGGCTCGTTTACCTCGATTGAGGCCGGAGGTCGCGAGTACTTGTGGCAGGGTGATCCCACCGTGTGGTCCGGCCAGGCGCCGATTTGCTTCCCGATTTGCGGAGGCTTGCGCGACAACAGCGCCATGACGTTTGCCGGGCATCATGTAAAGCTCGCTCGCCACGGCTTTGCGCGCAAGCAGGAATGGAAGCTGCTGAGCCAAGGCGAGAACGAGTTGGCTATGTGCCTGGCTTCGGAGGATAACGCCGCGCTGCTGAGCGATTATCCGTATCCGTTTAGGCTCGTCGCCCGCTATACGCTCGAGGACGCCGCCGTGCGTGTCTCCTATGAGGTTACCAGCGAGGGCACCGAGGACATGCCGTTCTTTATCGGTGGGCATCCCGGCTTTAGGTGCCCGCTCGATGAGGGCGAGGCCTATACGGACTACGAGTTGCGCTTTGAGAAAGAAGAGGCTGCAGAGCTTTGCACCGCTGTCCCTTCGACTGGCTTGATTGACGTGGACAAGCGCTCCAAGAACCCCATGGTGGGAAAGACGCTGCCCCTGTCGCACGAGCTCTTCGATTTTGCGGAGACCATCTTTGACGTGCTCGAGAGCCGCCAGGTCACGCTTTCCAAAAAGGGCGAGGACAAGGGCGTCCGCCTGAGCTTTGAGGGCTTCCCCTATCTCATTGTGTGGAGCAAGCCCGAGGGTGATTTTGTGGCAGTTGAGCCTTGGGGCGGCCTTTCGACCTGCTCCGATGAGGACGACGTGCTTGAGCATAAGCGTGGCTGCCTTGTCGCCAAGCCCAAGGAGACCGTCGTTCGCTCGTTCACGATTGAGATTCTGTAATTCCGTTTTGTCGACTCGTATCGCGAGGCACAAGGAGCCTGCGAGATAAGGAGCTAAAAATGATCCTCACCGTTACGATGAACCCGTCCGTCGATACACGCTATCAGCTCGATGAGCTCATTATCGACGACGTTAACCGTGTGACGCCCGAAAAGACCGCCGGCGGCAAGGGTCTCAACGTGGCCCGTGTACTGGGTCAGCTGGGCGACGACGTTGTGGCAACCGGTCTACTCGGCGGCCACATGGGCGCCTACATGGCCGAGCTCATGGATGCCAACGGCATTAAGAATGATTTTGTACCCATCAAGGGCGAGACTCGCATTTGCCTTAACATCCTCCACGCCGGCAACCAGACCGAGCTACTCGAGAGCGGCCCGACGATTGCCCCCGAGGAGCTCGATGCCTTTACCGCCAAGTTCGCCAAGCTTGCGAGCAAGGCCGCTGTCGTTACCATCTCGGGTTCGCTGCCCCGTGGTGTCGAGGCAGGCTACTACGCCAAGATCACGGGTATTGCCGAGAACGCCGGCGCCAAGGTGCTGCTCGATACCTCGGGTGCTTCGCTCGAGGCCGCCCTTAAGTCCGAAATTAAGCCCGAGCTGGTCAAGCCTAACCTGACCGAGATTAACGGCCTTCTGGGCACGAGCTTTACCACCGACGATGTGGACGAGCTCCGCGCCGCGCTCGCCTCTGATGCCCGCTTCTCCGATATCCCCTGGGTCGTCGTGTCCATGGGCGCTGCCGGCTCCGTGGGCTTCCATAATGGCCGTGCATTCCGCGCCAAGACCCCCGATATCCCCGCCGTTAACGCTACGGGCTCTGGCGATTCGACCATTGCCGGCTTCGCGCATGCGATTGCTGCTGGCGCGGATGACGAGACGGTGCTGCGTACCGCCAACACCTGCGGCAAGCTCAATGCCATGGATCCCATGACCGGCCATCTGGTCATGGACCGTTGGGACGAGGTCTACAACGGCGTTGTCGTGACCGAGCTGTAAAAGCCTGGGCGTCGGCCCCGGCATTGCTTGCTAGCTCATGTCGACGACAAGTGCGGTAGCATTATGCTGGGGCGCGACGCCGAGTTTGTCGTGTTCAATCCCGACCTTACCCTGGTCGAGACGTATGTGGATGACAACAGCGTCGGTAATGCATTTACCGAGTAGCTGCCAAATAAACGATCCGAGAGGGGATTTAGATGATTTACGGTGCATTGGGCGATATCGAGGAATACCGCGGAATGCTCAAGGGCCTCGACGTGCTGATCGACTGGCTCGAGGAGAACGACCCGGCACAGCTCGAGGTCGGCAGCCATCCGATTCTGGGCGACAAGGTCTATGCGAACGTCATGGCTCCCACGACGCGTCCCGAGGCTGAGGCTCACTATGAGACGCATCAGCGCTATCACGACCTGCAGATCGATGTCGAGGGTCGCGAGGCCTTCAAGGTCGCTACGGGCAGCCTGACGCTGGTCCAGGAGTTTGACGAGAAGGACGACTATGATCTGGTCGATTCCGACGCCTCGATCGCCGGCGATCTTGCCGACGACAAATTCGCGCTGTTCGTTGCCGGCGAGCCCCACATGCCCACGCTCGAGTTCCCGGGCGATGGCGCACAGCCGGTCAAGAAGATCTGCTTTAAGTTGCTTGCCGACGCCTACTGGGAGGAGTAGCGAGCTGCTCGGCTGAGCTGTTCGTCTGATGGCGTGATTCCCCTAGGGAAATCACGCTAGGACCCCGCCAAACGTGCTTTCTCTAGGGGAATCACGTTTGGCGGGGTTTTCGGTTTTTGAATAGGGAAGCCTCATTTATTTGCGAAGAACATCGGCTAGCCGCAGGATTGAAATCATCGACCGATAAGTGAGTTCCACTTTTTCGCCCGCAAGCAGTCGTTTCGAGCCAATCTCATCTAGCCCCACAAGCCGAGAAAACAGCGGGCCGCTCATCGTGCCATCGTCAATTGATTCCCTTATGGTCTTCAAAACGTCCGTATCATGAAGCGACGCCGAGCTGTAGGGGACAACGCGAGCGGAACTCTCAATTAACGACGAGACAAAAGGATGGAGATGCTTTGGACATAGTCCATCAAACACCACATCCCCATTGTCGTTCGAGCCGACCAGGCGCCAAGTATAATGATCGACCCAGTCGTCTCCGTCATATATGGCGTCCATGAGCAACTTCCCGTCTAGAGAGAGAAACCTATTTGGACATCGGGGCGCAAGACCGCAAGCCATATCGGGCCTGCAGCAGCTCCAACCCAACGCACCACATAGGTTCCCTTTCGTACATGTGTATCAATCTGCCCCGAAATGCCGGTGAATGCAATTCCAGACCCGTTTGTCGGATAGCAATCGACGTATTTTTGTTTTCCGCTCACAACCTTGTATAGATATATCGTTCCAGCAAAAGAGAAGGGATCGTTCGCAATTTTGTCCGGAAGAACTTGCCACCTCAAAATCCCGCTACCAATATGGTCAAGCTTGACCGTTCCGCCGTCCCCCTCAAAAGTGGCAAGGGGATTTACCCCAGACTGAGAGTCGGCATCGCCCTCCTTAGCAGTTATCAGCAGGCTGCCCGTATAAGACTGCTGAGGCTCACCTTCAGGACAGGCAGCCTCGGCCCAAGAAGGGCCACTCAGACAGTACAGTCCGAGCAACATCATTACCAACAAAAGAAAACCCTTAGTTCT
This sequence comes from uncultured Collinsella sp., assembly GCA_900553705.1. Taxonomy (GTDB): domain Bacteria; phylum Actinomycetota; class Coriobacteriia; order Coriobacteriales; family Coriobacteriaceae; genus Collinsella. The sequence goes on along the minus strand of USEK01000029.1, from coordinate 2,348 downwards.
TTTCATCTATATCCCCAACGTCTCTCGACATTTGTATATCGTGACTATTTTAGATCTATATGGCCAATTCGAGCCCTCACCAGGGCAATTGTTGCAGCTGGGTTTCTTTCCATTGAAATTTCACTTTGGTAAATCCCCGCCCCTAAGCATTAAGCCCGAAGTCCACCGAGTGGGCAAAAGTAAAAGAGGGTCGAATCCGAAGCAGTTCCCAGACAATTGGCGTTCGGCCAGACACTTCGGTTCGGCCCTTTCTTTCCAGGAGTCTATAACAGCAAAGCACCTGCTAGATGGTCTTTTTGTGGGTGGGTAATTGTAACAGCTGATTGAACTGCAACGCGCTGGGGCCAATAGGGCGAGGCAAACTAGCGAGGCGTGCCGTCGCGAGTGTAATCGCCACGGTCGACGACGCGGTCGTCCAGCTGCCGCGGCACGGCGCCACCGCCGTGCTCCTGGCCCGCGGCGCGACAGAAGGAGACACTGTTGGGGCCGATGGGCTAAGACCGTTGCCGACCAAGTGCCATTAGCGTCCATTAGCACATGTCAAACCCGTCTGATTCTGTGGGTATAGGGCGGCATTTCGCTGAGGTCGGAAACTCCCGCAACCATTGATTGATTTCGACATGTTCGAAATTCATATTACGCATATGGGTAATCATCATATATAGGATCTCTCAAGTAACCTAAGCAACCGAACCGGGGCAGAAAGGCGTACAAACAAGCCGCGACGAACAGCTTCTTCCGCATTTCTTTAGGCAAGCGAAAAGAGGGATGGCATGACAGCCAAGAGCTACGTAAAGATCGTTATTGTTGGCTTTGCACTTTGTCTTGCAATGGTGCTATGTGCATCATTTGCGAAGTATAGGTCCGAGCAATCGTTTATTGATGGCGCTGAAAACGGTTTTGGCATAGACGGGATGTATGTCAACGATGGCGCGACCAGGCCGTCTATGGCGATTCTCGCAGGCGAAGACATGGAATGGCAAATCTGTAATGGCGATGGCTCTTGTCTGAGTGGTCGTTTGGCCGCAACGAGCGACCCGAATTCGTTCGATCTTCTCGACGATGATGGATCGGGTTGCGGTTCTGTTCACCTTTCATATGCATCGCGAGATGGGATGGACGGCATCCTCTACGTCTCCCACGAAACTGACGATTTCAAGATGCGCAGAACTAACCGAGCGCCGGCTTTTATCGAGGAGTGAGAGTTCCCGTCGGCCTGCCGATCAGGCCGCCGGGGTATCGAACCCCGCATTCATCCGTACACACACGGACGAATGCGGAAAGCAACCGTGGTATTCCTACAGGAATCGAATCCGTGAGGTCGTTGTCCTGGATACCTGGGATCCAGAGAGCGGTAGATACCTGTTCGACGGTCTGACCCAATCGACCTATCGAAACTCGATACATCGGATTGCACGACCCTGGAGGGCATGTTCAGGGGATGCTCAAGCGTCACGGAGCTTTTTGATCTCGACCGTCTTGACGCCTCGAACGTCGAGAACACGTCCTACATGTTCCTCAACTGCCTGACGCTCAAGGCCGTCAGCATCTTGGGATGGGAGGCGTCCGGAATCACAGACGTCGACCAGATGCTCAGTGGCTGCTCTACCTACATCCTCGCAACCGAGGAGCAGCGCGAGTTCCTGAACAAAATCACCGGCTCCACGCAGCACGGAATTTGGACCCGCAACCTTTCTTAGCCCAGATCAAAATACCGGTTGTTTCCAGAAATCCTCCAGGCACCTTCTAGAGGATTTCTGGAAATGCAAATAGCTTTAGATTCCGAGCGTATCGACCGGAGCAACAACGATGCCTTCGCTAGTTACGTGAGCCGGCATACCAAACCCGATGACGATGAGTTTCGCCGCAGGCGGCCTCTCCCCGCGATCGACCAGCTTTCGCTCAAGTCGAAGCAGATTTTCCACTGCCTCTGGGACTTGGGGGCTCCCGAGCTTGACCTCAACGGCAACCCACGAGCCGTCACGGCGATGGACAATCGCGTCGACCTCTAGGTCGTCAGCGTCGTGGTAGTGGGATACTGTCGCATCGCTGGCCGCCGCGTAAACCTTGAGATCGTGCAGCACAAGGGATTCGAAGAGCAAGCCAAGGGTCTTCGGATCGGATGACAACGACTCCGGGTCCGCGCCGATGAGGGCGACGGCGAGCGATGGGTCCGCAAGGTGCCGCTTCGCGCCCTGCCACAGCTTCACCGGCGACCTGAGAGCCGGATGCCACGCGGGGACATCGTCGACGATATTGATACGGCGCAGCGCGTCCATGTAACCGGTAATCGTATTCTTTCTGTCTCTTATACACATCTCCGAGCCCACGAGACGTAGAGGAATCTC
>USEK01000028.1 GCA_900553705.1 uncultured Collinsella sp. | reverse complement strand
CATGCGAACCTCCAGTCCGGACCGCCCCGCGGTCCAACTTTCTGTCCGCACCCCCAATCCAGCCTTCTGGCTCTTAAACAAGAACTATTTCACCGCAACTTTTTTGAGTAGTTTTGTTGAGCATAAGTCGTGCAAATAGTCAAGCCATGTCTGTTTAAACAAAATAGTGACAGTACGAGCACATTCGCACTTGCTTAATATCGATATTAATGAACAGCTTGCTTGTATCTATAAAATACATAGCTTGATGAGCGACGCCTTGTCGTGTAATGAGTCAAAAAGCAGTAACGTAATCAACTTGTAACAAACCTAGACGTTTAAACAAATAATCCAACCTTTTGCGGATTTAGCTATAATTCCACAATCCAAACAGGTATACTCCTTTCATGTCGTGTAGGAAATACGTAGACAAAAAGGAGGTTATGTGATGGTAAGTATTGTTCTTGCTAGCCACGGGGACTTGGCAGCTGGAATCAAGCAGACGGGCTCGATGGTCTTTGGCGATCAGCCGTCTGTTGCCGTGGTCTCGCTCGAGCCGAGCATGGGCCCCGACGACTTCCGTGCCAAGGTCGAGGAAGCAGTCGCTTCCTTCGAGGACCAGGAGCAGGTGCTCTTCCTCGTTGATCTGTGGGGCGGCACGCCGTTCAACCAGATCAGCGGGCTCATCGAGGGCCACGATTCCTGGGCTATCGTCACCGGTGTCAACCTGCCTATGCTCATCGAGGCATATTCGCAGCGCTTTGACGCAAAGAACACTGCACATGCGATCGCAAAACATCTCGTGACTGAGGCTAAGGCTGGCGTGCGCGTCAAGCCCGAGTCTCTGGAGCCCGAGGAGAAGAAGCCGGCTACGGCCGCCGCTGCTCCTGCAGGCGCCATCCCTCCGGGAACGGTCATCGGCGACGGGCACATCAAGATCGCCCACGTCCGTATCGACACCCGTCTGCTGCATGGTCAGGTGGCCACCACGTGGACCAAGCAGATTAACCCCAACCGCATCATCGTGGTTTCCGACGGCGTTGCTCACGACGAGCTTCGCAAGACGATGATCGAGCAGGCTGCCCCTCCGGGAGTCCATGCCAACGTCGTGCCCATCAAGAAGATGGCCGAGGTCGTCAAGGACACGCGTTTTGGTGACACCAAGGCCATGCTGCTCTTCGAGAACCCGCAGGATCTGCTCAAGGCCATCGAGGCCGGCGTCGACATCAAGGAAGTCAACATCGGTTCCATGGCTCACTCCAAGGGCAAGGTCGTCGTCACCAACGCCGTCGCTATGGGCGATGACGACGTTAAGACCCTCGAGGCCCTCAAGGCCAAGGGCGTCAAGTTCGAGGTCCGCAAGGTTCCTTCGGATGCTTCCGAGGATCTCGACGCCATGTTGAAGAAAGCTAAGGCCGAACTGGCCGCTCAAGCATAGTAAAGGAGGGTCCGATACATGTCTGCAATCACTATTCTGCTTGTTGCGATTGTCGCGTTGCTTGCCGGTATGGAAGGCATTCTGGATGAGTTCCAGTTCCATCAGCCGCTCGTGGCATGCACGCTTATCGGTCTCGTAACCGGTCACCTTCAGGAGGGCATCCTCCTGGGCGGTTCGCTCCAGATGATGGCCCTTGGCTGGGCTAACGTCGGCGCCGCCGTCGCGCCTGACGCCGCTCTGGCCTCGGTCGCTTCTTCGATCATCATGGTGCTCGCCCTCAACGGCGGCGCCACTGATTCGGCCAAGGCCGTTACCGCGGCCATCGCCGTCGCCGTCCCGCTGTCGGTCGCTGGTCTGTTCCTGACCATGATCTGCCGTACCATTGCTACCGCTATCGCTCACGCCATGGACGGTTGCGCCGAGAAGGGCGACTTCTCCGGCATCGAGCGCTGGCAGTACGCTGCCATCCTCATGCAGGGCCTTCGTATCGCCATCCCGGCAGTACTTCTGTGCATCATCCCGGCCGAGGCCGTTACCAACGCGCTTAACGCTATGCCCGACTGGCTGTCCGGCGGCATGGCTGTCGGCGGCGGCATGGTCGCTTCCGTCGGTTACGCCATGGTCATCAACATGATGGCCACCAAGGAGACCTGGCCGTTCTTCATCCTCGGCTTTGTCCTTGCTGCCATCCCTCAGCTCACGCTGATCGCCCTTGGCCTCATCGGCATCTCCCTTGCCCTCATCTACCTTGGCCTTAAGGATCTGGCCAAGCAGGGTGGCGGCATGGGCGGTGGCTCCGGCGACCCGCTCGGCGACATTCTGAACGATTACGAGTAGGAGGGGAGTGATACATATGGCAGAGAACAAGATTCAGCTCACCAAGGCTGACCGCAAGAAGGTTTGCTTCCGTCATCAGTTCCTTCAGGGCTCGTGGAACTACGAGCGTATGCAGAACGGCGGCTGGTGCTTCGCAATGATCCCTGCGATCAAGAAGCTCTACACCAGCAAGGATGACCAGATTGCCGCTCTTAAGCGCCACCTGGAGTTCTATAACACCCACCCCTATGTTTCCGCCCCCGTCATTGGCGTTACCCTCGCTCTCGAGGAGGAGCGCGCCAACGGTGCCCCGATTGACGACGTCGCCATTCAGGGCGTCAAGGTCGGTATGATGGGCCCGCTCGCCGGTGTCGGCGACCCCGCCTTCTGGTTCACCCTTCGCCCGATTCTGGGTGCTCTGGGCGCTTCCCTGGCCCTGTCCGGCAGCATCGCCGGTCCGCTGCTGTTCTTCTTCGCGTGGAACATCATCCGTTACGCCTTCCTGTGGTACACGCAGGAGTTTGGCTACAAGGTCGGCTCCTCCATCGCCAAGGACCTCTCCGGCGGTCTGATGGGCAAGGTCACCGAGGGTGCTTCCATCCTGGGTATGTTCATCATCGGCGCCCTGGTCGAGCGCTGGGTGTCCATCTCCTTCACCCCGGTCGTCTCCAAGGTCACGCAGTCTGCTGGCGCCTTTATCGACTGGGCTAACCTGCCCTCCGGTTCTGAGGGTGTCAAGGAAGCACTGACGATGTATAACTCCATCGGTGCTAACGCCCTTGATCAGGTGAAGGTCACCACGCTTCAGGCCAACCTCGATCAGCTCATCCCCGGCCTTGCCGCCGTGTGCCTGACCCTGCTGGTCTGCAAGCTCCTCAAGAAGAAGGTCAGCCCGATCGTCATCATCCTGGCTCTCTTCGCCATCGGCATCATCGGTCGCGTCTGCGGCTTCATGTAAGCACGTTTCGGCTTAAGACCGAGAATTGCTAGGCAAGGGCTTTTGAGCCATTGAAACGGACCGCACCCGGTGGGTACACTGGATGCGGTCCGATTGTTTTATTTGGAGGGCGAGGCGCGCATGGCGCAATCTCAGAACAGCACGGTCGATCTGGCAACGCCGGCAACCTGCCTGATGGGGCTTACCAGCCACGGCAACGTGATGGTGGGCAATAAGGCGTTCGAGTATTACAACGAGCGCAATCCCGAGGATTATATTCAAATCCCGTGGGATGAGGTCGACTATATTGCCGCCGAGGTTTTACGCGGCACCAAGAAGATCACGCGTTTTGCCATCTTCACCAAGGACAACGGTCACTTTACGTTTTCGACGCGCGACGACAAAGAGACGCTTCGTGCTGTCCGCAAGTACGTCGACGAGGATAAGCTTGTGCGTTCGCCCGACTTTATCGATGTGACGGCCAAGGGTGCCAAGAGCATCCCCTCCGTTATCAAAAACCTCTTCCACAAAGGTAACTAGCTCCTCATAAGTTGCGGTGAAATAGTTCCTAAATACGGCTTTAGATGCTTCAGACAGGAACTATTCCACCGCAACTTCGAAGTCTAGTCATGCGACGTATTGCGATGCAGTAAATCTGCTACACTAGTACAACATGCCTCCGTAGCTCAGGGGATAGAGCACCGCTCTCCTAAAGCGGGTGTCGACGGTTCGAATCCGCCCGGGGGCACCAGAAGTAAATGCAGGTCAGACGGTATAAATCGTCTGACCTGCTTTCTTATATAAGGGCATCGCTAACGTCAGTTGGGTAGAATTTGGGTAGAAAGTTTTTTTGTGAAGGGCTATGCCCAAAGTCCGGTTTTCAACCCTTCCCACAGCCTACGGGCTTATAAGAAGCCCTTCGGCCACGGAAAGCGTTGAAAACCTAGGGTGACGTTGCTGTGAGATGGGCGAGTTTCCAACAGCCCCCGGCGTCTTCGGGTTTCGCCTGGGACCCTGCGGCACCGTGGACCGTTGAAAACTCGCCCTTCCGCTTGGAAGAGGGCTTTTACCCCTTAAAATTGTCCGAAAGTGACAACGACGCAGGAGGTCCGGTATGCCTGCCAGCAAGAAAGAGGCAAAAGAGTTCGTCAAGCGGTGGCAGAAGCGCCTTGCCGCCATCCCCGCGGGCTCCAACAACGAGCAGCAGGACACGCAAAAGTTCTGGGTAGATCTGCTCATCAACGTCCTGGGCATCCCGTCCAACACCATAGACAGCTTCGTCGACTTCGAGCGGAAGGTGAGAGGCCGCCGCATCGACGTGTTCGTCTCCGACCACAACTTCCTGTGTGAGCAGAAGTCGTGGGGTATCGACCTCGACAAGCCCGAGCCCAGAAACGGCGGCATGGAGACGCCGCTCCAGCAGGCCATGTGGTACGCGCGGCACCTGCCGTACTCCGAGCGCCCCCGCTGGGTGATGACGTGCAACTTCGGGACCTTCCGCCTCTACGACCTCGACAATGAGCGGCCCGAGGACACCGTGCAGGAGTTCTCCCTTGAAGAGCTCCCGGACAGCCTGTACCTTCTCTCCTTCCTGACATCCAATGAGACGAGCCGCCTGCACAAGGAGCAGCAGCTCTCCATCGAGGCCGGGGCCTACGTCTCCAGGCTCTACGATGCCCTCGCCAAGCAGTACCACCACATCGAGGAGAAGGACGAGCGCGCGCAGGAGGAGCAGCGCTCGCTCAACGTGCTCATCACCCGAATCATCTTCCTGCTTTACGCCGAGGACGCCGACCTCCTGCAATCGCACCAGGCGTTCGGTAGGTACTGCGAGGGTGACCCTGCCAAGCTCCGCCGCAAGCTGGTGGACCTGTTCGAGGCGATCGACACGCCCCTGGACAAGCGGGACGAGTACATGGACGAGGACCTCGCGGCCTTCCCGTACGTGAACGGCGGGCTGTTCGCCGACTCCTCCATCATCGTCCCGCAGATGACCCCGGAGATCCTCGAAGCCATCACCGACGCGTCCCAGGACTTCGACTGGCGCGAGATCTCGGGCGTCATCTTCGGCGGCGTGTTCGAGGGCACGCTGAACCCCGAGACGCGCCATGCCGGGGGCATGCACTACACGAGCGTCGAGAATATCGAGCGCTGCCTCAGGCCGCTCTTCCTCGACGAGCTGTGGGATGAGCTGCACGAGGCCGAGGGCGAGAGGACGGCTGCCAAGCGCAAGCAGGCCCTGGCGAGGCTGCACGACAAGGTGGCCTCCATCACCATCGGCGACCCGGCATGCGGCTCGGGCAACTTCCTTACCGAGGCGTACCGGCAGCTACGCACCATCGAGAACCGAATCATCGAGGACGAGCTCAGCGAGGAGACCGGCAACGCGGGGCAGACGTCCCTCGTCATTGCGCAGGATAGCCCCGTCCGCGTTTCTCTCGATCAACTGTACGGCATCGAGATTAACGACTTCGCAGTCTCGGTCGCCAAGACCGCCCTTTGGATCACCGAGGAGCAGATGCTCCGAAAGACGCAGGAGATATACGTCGGTTATGACTTCGACTTCCTGCCGCTCAGGAGCCTCAGCAACCTCCATGAGGGCAACGCCCTCAAGACCGATTGGTCCGAGGTGTTCCCCGATGACCTTACTTATCTTGTGGGCAACCCGCCGTTCCTGGGTGCTCGCAACCAATCCAAGGAGCAGAAGGCAGAGCTCCTTGAGGTCTTCGATGGAGCGAAGAACGCAGGCAACATCGACTACTGCGGGGCCTGGTACATGAAGGCCGCGAGGTTCACGCAGGGAAAGCGCACGCGCTGCGCCCTGGTCTCTACCAACTCGATATGTCAGGGCGAGCAGGTCGCCAACCTCTGGAAACCCCTGCATGACACGGGCATCCATATCGATTTCGCACACAACACCTTCCGCTGGGACAACGAGGCGGCGGACAAGGCACACGTGTTCTGCGTCATCGTCGGGTTCTCCCGCGAAGCGGGGAACAAGACGCTCTTCTACCACGCGACCCCGGACAGCGACGAAGAACAGATTCCCACGGCTCGAATCAATGCGTATTTGAAAGACGCCCCTGATGTATTCATCTACAGCCGCAGCAAGCCTATTTGTGATGTTCCGGAAATGGGCATCGGAAATAAACCTATTGATGGGGGATTCTACCTGTTTACCGATGAGGAGAAAGACGATTTCCTGAAGAAAGAGCCAAAGGCCGAAGGCTTCTTCCATCCATGGCTTGGATCAAAAGAGTTCATTCATGGCTATCACCGCTGGTGCCTGTGGCTTGGGGAGGCAACCTTCTCAGATCTAAAGCAGCTTCCTGAGTGCAGAAAGAGAGTAGAACAGGTTCGTGAATACAGGCTTGCAAGTAAAAGCGCTGGAACCCGGAAAATAGCAGATAAGCCAACGAGATTTCACGTTGAGAACATGCCCGAGGGAAGTTCCATCATTGTCCCCAAAGTCTCGTCAGAGCGTAGAAGGTATATCCCTATGGGGTTTGTCGGGTCTGAGACGTTGTGCAGTGACTTGGTGTTTCTAATACCCAATGCGACGCTCTATCACTTTGGCGTCCTTCAGTCACAGCTCCACAACGCATGGATGCGCACGGTCGCGGGGCGGCTCAAATCCGATTACCGCTATTCCGGCGGAATCGTCTACAACAACTTCGTCTGGCCCGAGCCCAGTGAAGAGCAAAGGAACGAGGTTGAACGCTGCGCCCAAGCCGTGCTCGACGCTCGGGATGCCCAAGAAGGTGCGACGCTCGCGGACATGTACGATCCCAAGAACGAGACGTTCTTCCCCGAGCTGATGGCAGCGCACAAGGCGCTCGACGCCGCCGTCGAAGCCGCCTATGGCGTCGACTTCGGTGGGGATGAGGAGAAGATAGTCGCCCATCTCTTCAACCTGTACGCCAAGAAGGTCGGTGAACTATAGTGCAAAACTCCATCTATAACCCCATATCGCTGGAGGTTGGTAACATCCTGAAGGACGTTCAGACGGGCAAGATCGGTCTGCCCGACCTGCAACGACCCTTCGTGTGGGGCAACGAAAAGGTCCGCGACCTGCTTGATTCCATGCTCCGCGGATACCCTATTGGCTATGTGATGCTGTGGGACTCTCCGAGCGACAACGCGGGCAAGAAGACTGCCATAGGCTCGAACCAAAAGGTGTATACCGTCCCCAAGTCCCTTGTCATCGACGGACAGCAGAGACTTACTGCCCTTCTGAGCTCCCTGTACGGCGTGTCCGTGCGAGACAAGAACTTCAGGGAGCGAACAGTGAAGGTCGCCTACGACCCCATCGCACGCTCATTCAAGAATGCCGACGCCTCGACCGAGAAGGATTCGCGCTATGTGCCGGACGTATCCGAGGCCTTCGCGGCGAACCACGACAACAAGCTGAGCGCCTATCGCAGGGCGTTCATCAAGCGCCTTAACGAGGCGAATGCCAAAAAGGGAGAACCCGAACTCGACGATGACGGCGAGGATGCCGTCGAGAGCGGGCTCAACGCATTACTCGGGCTTGAGCGTTATCTTCTGCCGACGCTGGAGATTTCCGAATCGGCTGACGAGGAGACCGTATCGGACATCTTTGTGCGTGTGAACTCGCAAGGGCAGGCGCTTAAGCAGGATGACTTCATCATGACCCTGCTTTCGGTCTACGAACCTGCCATGAGGGAGCGTATAGAGGAGTTCTGCGCCATGAGCCATGCGCCCGCAAAGGGCACCTCGTACAACCCGCTCATGACCGTCTCGCCGACGCATATCATTCGCGCCACGGTGGGCGTGGGGTTCAAGAGGGGTCGCCTGCGTTATGCCTACCAGATTCTTCGCGGGCGAGATCTCAAGACAAAGGAAACGACGCCCGAGACGCGAGCCGAGAACTTTGCCACGTTCGGTCGCGCCCTCGATCTCGTGCTTGACTTGAACAACTGGCATGCCTTCATCAACACGCTGGCGGAGGCGGGCTACGTCTGCTCCGACCAGGTGGGGTCGGGCAACGCGCTCATGTTCTGCTATGCGTTCTACCTTATCGGGCGCTATGAGTTCGACATGGAGCCACTGGCTGTGCGCGGGCTCGTGCGGCGCTGGTATTTCGCCGTAGCCATAACGGGGCTCTATGTGGGGTCCTTCGAATCCGAGTTCGAGCAGCAGCTTAACGACGTCTCGCGCCTTGATACTGCCGACGAGTTCCGGGCGTACTTCGACCGTAGGCTCGCTGCCATCATGACGGACGATTATTTCTCCATCACGCTGCCCAGCTCCCTCGATGCAAACGAGGCGACGGGTCCGACCTGGTGGGGCTTCGTCGCAGCTCAGGTTGTGCTCGGTGCCAAGGCGCTGTTCAGCACGGCCCCTCTTTCTCAACTGCTGCTTACCGGCTCATCAGGTTCCAAAAAGGCTCTGGACAAGCATCATCTGTTCCCAGATAACTACCTGAAGGCCAAGGGCTACCTTTCACAGCGCAGCAACCGAGGCAACTTCACCCTTGTTGACTACCAGAACAACATCTACATCTCGGATGACGCCCCGAATGAGTACGTTCGTAGGTATCGCGCCGCGCTGGGGGAGGACGAGTATCGCCGCAACTGCGAGGAGCATGCCCTGCCTGTTGGGTTTGAGGACCTCGATTACGAGGAGTTCCTAGGCAAGCGAAGGCAGCTTATGGGCGAGCTGGTGAAGGGGGCGTACGAGCGGCTTTAGGTCTCCGTTGTGGATCGGGGAGAGGTTACTGCCGACTCCTCCCCGACGCGCAGGTCGAGAGGGCCGAGGCGCGGCAATCGGCCTTGCGGCCGATGGGTCCCGCTTATGGGCGGGACCCCCGCGACGCACGGCGTCGCTCTCGCTGCGGCTCCCTGGCAACGCTCCCCAGGGTCGCGTTTCGTCCGCCTCCGCTCACGCCGGCCCAGCCCGCCGAACGGCTGCGCTCGATGGCTTCCAGAAGTCGCCATCGCTCCGCCGTGGTCGCCGGGCTGGGCCTCTCGCGCCGGGTCGCCGAGCGCCGTCGTGCGACGCTCCCCAGGGTCGTGTCTCCTCGGCGTCGGCTCAGCCGGCGCTCACCCGCCCGGGCTCGCGTTGCCCCTGGCAAGTGGCTCGCTCCGTGCGGGCAAGATATGGATTCCGTTGCACGGAATCATCTTGCCGCCTGCGGCGGGGGCGAACCGCTCCGAAGTCGCTCTCGCCAAAAGGGGCCGGGACGCCTGTTGCGTCACGGCCCAAATGCTCAGTCCCCTCGCCCGTTCTGGTTCTCGAGCGCCTTGCGCTCAAGCTCCCAGAACGCCCGCATCGCCGTCGCTATCCCGCGCAGCGTGAAGCGGACGGCGATGCCAGTCGAGCGGTCGACGGCAAAGCCGAGCCTTCCGCCGTTGACCTTCCTCATGCCCCCGAGAGACTTCGAGGGGAAGCGGTACTGGAGGCTCCCGCCCTTCGACCTGGCGAGCTCGATGCCGTCCCGCTTGAGCCGCCGCTCAAGCTCGCCCATCCGGTCGGGGCAGTCGCGCATGCGTCCGGCCTCCTCGATTCGGCGGGCGACCGCGACGCGGACGCGGGCGTTCTCCGAGCGCTCGGCCTGCCCCTTTCGGGCCATGTCGCGCTCTTCCGTGCCGGGTTGCCTCGCGTGGACGCGCGAGTTGGCCTTGCCGCGCTCAAGCTGCCTGAGGCCGTACCTTTCGTCCAGGGTACGGACGGTCTTCACGCGTGATGCCGCCGCCTTTCGGGCGGGGCCCTCGTCGAGCCTTCGGCCGGTTTCCAGATCACTGCGGTTGATGCCGAGGTGCACGGCGTAGCGGTCGGTGGCGTCCTCGCGGCAGCGCTCGCGGTGCAGCACCATCACGACTTCCTGGTTGGGGTAGCGCTCGGCCACGTACTCCCTCGCATAGCGCATGCACAGCTCCGGCGTCATCTTCCCGCCGTTGAGGTCGCACTCGTCTGGGAGGAACCCGAGTATCTGGTGCTGCATGTAGGTGCACTTGGCACCGGCCTTACCGGGGCTGTCGTGACCCATGGCCGCCCTCGTGTCCGCCATCTCCTGAAACCAGCGGTCATCGTCGATGATGTTCTGCGTGCCGTGGGCGAGCGCCTTGTCGCGGTCCCAGGAGAGGTAGTCCCTGAGTCTCGCGAGGTGCTTCTCGCTGCAGACGCTCGTCTGCTTTATCGCCGTCATGGTCGCCTCCCTAGTCGAGCGAGAGCCCGCTGAATTTGCCGCCCGGCTTGCTCCCGTTCTTCTTCTCCGGCTCGGGCCACTTTGGGCACCAGGTCGAGGCCTCCTCGCGCATCTTCCCAGCAGCTGACTCGTCGAGGCGGCGCTGGTAGGCGCGACGGTTCTCCGCCTCGTGCTCGGGGGTCCCGAGGTCGAAGTGCTCCCTTGTGGGCGTGTTGGTGCAGTCGGTGACGGGGGAGCGGAAGACGCCGGCTCGACATGCGGGCATACCGTTGTCCGCGTGCTTCACGACGATGATCCCGTCCCGGTCCGGGGCCATGTCGCGCCACTCCCAGGGGTGTATCACGTCGTCGGCGCTCTCGCTGTAGGACGTCGAGGAGGACGTGCCCGACGCGGACCTGCCGTTGCTCGTGCCCTGCGTGTGGCGCGTGGTCTTGCCGATGAGCTCGGTGAAGTACCGTCGGTCCTCCTCCTCGGCGAGCTTCATCGCAATCTTGACCCCGCAGTTCGCGAGGATCTTCCTGCGGCCGTCTTTCTCGCCGTACTTGTTGAGCTGGGATACGTCCTGCGTCGCGCCGACCCAGAAACAACCGTAGCTGCGTCCTAGGCTGAGGAGCGCGGGCAGGCACTCGACGCGGGGGAGGTTGCCCCACTCGTCGCCGAGTATCTGCACGGGGCGGGGGAGTTTTCCGCCGTTCACGTCCGCGACCGCCTGGACCGAAGCCCAGAGCTGCGAGAGGAATATCGCCGCTATGCAGTTGTAGGGGGAGCCCTCGTCGAGCACGTGGAGGAAGACGGCGCTCTTCTCCGTGAGCACCGTTCGCGGGTCGATGTCGGAGCCGGAGGTCATCCATGCGACCGGGGCGGACGAGAACGGGCGCAGGGCGACCTTGAGCGTCGAGAGGATGCTCCTGAGCTCGTTGCCGCCCGAGGAGACGAACTGCGACGCCCTGCCCTTGGCGGGGTGGCCGCTCGGCAGGGAGCGGAAGACGGCCTTCAGGGGCTCGGCCGGGTCGTCGCCCTCGGCCTCGGTGCCGCGGTCCAGGACCTCGCAGACGGTCGCGAGGTGCCTCGATCCCTCGGGACACTCGTCAGACATGGAGACCAGCAGGACCAGGGCCGAGAGCAAGCCCCTGGCCGATGCCGTCCAGTGCGAACCCTTGCCCTTCTCGTCATCCTGCACCACGAGCTCCGCGATGGCGTCCGCCGCCTGCTCGGCCTCCTGGTCGCGCCCCTCGGCATGGAGGTCGAGAACCTGCTTGAGCGGGTTGAACCTCTGGCCGCGATAGGGGTGCTGCGTATCGAGCAAGAGGACGCGGTAGCCACGACGGGCAAGCTCATCGCCCGTGAGCTCTATGAGCTCGTTCTTCACGTCTGAGACGACGAGGGTCGCGGGCTCGGAGCCGTTGGAGGCGTCGCCGTAGCTGAGCAGGTCGATTGAGGGGAGATAGAGGAAGCGACTCTTACCTGACCCGGTGGCCCCTGACACGAAGGCCATCTTCTTGGGCTCGTAGAGATAGCAGGGCTTACCGCGATATTTGGTGAAACCGTAGACGAACCCGCGCGACGAGGGGTTCGTCGAGCCGCCCCATGTCATGGACCCCTTCACGACCTCGCGGCCCGTCTTGACGTGGGCGTCGCCGAGCACGCCGCCGTCCTCGGCTCGTGATTTGAGGGCGCTTGAGTAGGCGATGAGGGCGCAGGCGCAGAGTGCAAGGA
>USEK01000027.1 GCA_900553705.1 uncultured Collinsella sp. | reverse complement strand
CTCGGAGATGTGTATAAGAGACAGGTGTAGAACGGTGCCATGGCCGAACCGTAGTTGCGGACCGGATAGACCGGCTTGCGATCGAGCGCGACGGGGCCGGAAAGCGACACGGCCAGACCCTCGGGATCATTGCCGATCATCGTCTTGATCGTAGCGAGGTCATCCGACATCAAGGCGCCGTCGAGCTCGTCCTTAAACGCACTGATCTTGTCCGACGCCTCGCCCAGCTGATCAGAAGCCTTGTTGACCAGCTTTGCAGCCTTGGAGAGGCCCTTTGCCAGCGAACCGGATGCGTCGGTCAGGCCAGCAACAGCACTATCCAGATCGTTCGAAATACCGTTCAGCGAATCCAAAACGCCCGAGATGGTCTTCTTGAGCTCCTTTGCCTTGGCCGAAAACGTAGAGTCGTAGTCAGTCTTGGCGCCCGAGATACCAGCCTTGGCATCCGCGATTGCCTGATCGACCTCGGCACGCGACTTATTAACCTCTGCCATGCTGTCAGAGAGAGACTTCGCGGTGGCCGTCAAGTCCTTGGCGTTGTTGCGATACTCCACAGCAATCCTGCTCAGCGATGTTGCCACAGACTTGAGGCTGTCCTGGAGTTTTTCGTCAGTCACCTGATCGGCAAAGCTGCGGAGCTGGTCGGCCGTGGCGTCGATATCGTCGGCACGCGTGTTGAGCGCCGCCGCGGCATCGTTGAGCTGGGACACTGTAAGGTCGACATGTTGATTCGCGGCATCAAATGCCTTCGCAAGCTCGGCGGACACGTTGTCAAACGAGCCCGCGCTTCCGTCAATCGCGGCATTGATGGCGTCGTTGGCGTCCTTCAGCGCTTCCTTGGAATCGCTAATACCGCTCTTGACATGCTCCATCAGCTGCTTCGTTGACTCATCGACCGTGCCCGTCTGCTTGAGCATGCCGCTCGCCGACGTCAGCGAATCGGACGTGGAGCTCAAAATGCCCGCCAGCGACGAAGCATTTGCCCGAACGTCTCGCAGGTCCTCAATCGAATCGCCGAGCGTCGAGGACAGGTTGGCGATAAAGTTACCCACCTGGTCGGTGCTCATGTAATCGAGCAGGCTGGACACCGTCTTAAGACCGATCGTCGTAATGGTCTCGGTAAAAGTTTTGTTAACCTGGCTCTGGACGGCGCTCGAACCCTTCTCGGTCACGATCTGCGCAATGGCGTTGGCCTTCTGATTCTCGTAGAACTCGATATCGGCATGCTTCACGTCGGTCGAGAAAAGCGTCATCATGTCAGCGCTAAACGTTTTGGGGATAACGACGGCAGCATAGTACGCGCCCGACTTAACGCCCTCGATAGCCTTTTCGCGATTGTTGAGCACAACCCAATCGAAGCTCTCGTTGCCGCGTAGGGTGGCGGTCACGTTTTCGCCCACGTTAACCTCGACGGGGATCAAATCGCTCTCGTAACCCTCATCGGTGTTGACCACGGCGATCTTAAGATTGCCGGTGTTGCCGTACGGATCCCAGCTGCCGGCGATGTTAAACCACGCGTACAGACACGGTACGATAATGAGGCCCATCACGACAACCAAGCCGATCACGGAGCGAGACACGTTTTGGACATCGCGCTTAAACAGATGCAGGATGTTCTTCATTTATGCCTCACCTCCTTTGGAGTGCTTGCCAAGCGCGGTGGTATCTCCATCATTTGTGGCTGTGCTGTCGCTGCCCTGAGATTTATGGTGCGAGCCGATATGCGGCAAGCGGCCCGTGGACTGATCGCCGCCCTTGGCACCACGCTCGCTGGCGTTGAGGCCAAACATGTGGCGGGCGGCAGGAATGGCGGCCGTGTGTTCGCGCATCTCGCGACGCAGGTCCTCATCCGAAAGCGCCGAGATGCGCATCTGGGTATTGAGGCTCGCTCGGATATATTCGATATTGATAAGCCAGCCGCAGATGGCAATAACCGAGATGATCCAAATGACAAGCAGGATGATCTTGCCGTTATTGTCGATATCGAGAACCGTCGACAGGACAAAGAGCAGGACCTGAACGCCCACCACGGCGGCAAAACCGCCCTTGATGTAGTACGGGTAGCGATGTTCAAAGGCGACCGCATGATCGAGCAGTTCGCGACGGTACGAATCGGAATCGAGCATGACGCGCATGGCCGTGCGCAGCGAGTAGCGCTGGCGCGGCAGGTCGTTGGACTCGCAAATCATCATACCGGTCGTGGAGAGCTGTTTATCAAAGAGCAGGTTAAGGTTGAGCAGCAGCGGACGCAGCTGCAGGCCGATAAAGAGCGCCACGATCAAGAACACGCCCAGAATGCACAGGTTAAACAGGTAGTTGAACGAATACATGCCGCCGACCGTCTCGCGCAGCAGATTGATGCCGTAGGTAAAGGGCAGCAGCGGGTGCAGCCACTGGAAGAAGCCGGGCATCATCTCGATGGGGTACATGCCCGACGAACCCGGGATCTGCACGATGACGAGAATGACGCCGATAGCCTTGCCGATATGCTTAAACGTGGTGGACAGCGCATAGATGATATTGACGTAGGTGAACGAAATGGCGATGCCGCCCAGCACGAACAGCAGCGGGCTGACGCACTGCACGCCAATCACCAGATCGCCTACCGTAACGATGATGGCCTGCAACGCGCCCAGGATCACCATGAGCAACCAGCGGCCAAAGTAGCCTTGGCGCGCCGTAAAGCTGCCAACACCTTCACGGTCGACCTCGAGCTTGTAAATGGCGATGAGCACATAGCCGCCCACCCAAAGCGCCAGATTGGTGTAGAAGGGAGCGATGCCCGAGCCAAAGCTCTTGACCGGATAGATTGGCTTGGACGTCAACTCAACCGGAGACGCCATGAAATCTGCCACGTCATTGACATCGACGCCCATCAGATCGGCCAGCTCGCCCATGGACTCGGAGGTCTGCAGCGCCGCGATGTCATTGGCGGCGGTTGCAAGCTTGTCCTGGACCTTGGCAAGCGAGGAATCGGTCTGGGACAGCGTGGTCTTGGCCTGGCCGAGCGTAGCGCTAAGCTGCGCCAACGTGCCGCGCGCATTTGCAAGTGTAGGTGTCATACCCGAGACGATACCGGTCAGGTCGCCCGAAACGGCAGCAAAAGAGTCGAGCGCGCTCGAGGCCTTCGGCAGCGCGTTTTGGCCCAAGTCCGTCTGGGCTTGGCCAAGGTTGGTCGCACCGGTATGAATTGCGTTATTGATAGCGTCACTGGCACCCGAAACAGCCGCTGCGTCATTCGCCATGGCGCTCGACTGCGCGGACAGACCGTCCTTGATGCTCTGAAGCTTTTCATTCTGCTCTCGAAGCAAATCGATGGTCGATACAATGCGCGCGTCAATTTCCTCGGAACCTGTCGACGTGTCATTGGCGAGAATCTCCAAGTGCCCGATAACGGCCTTATTGTGGTCGATCGTCGCTTGAAGAGACTCGAGCGAGTTGTCGATACGGGTGGTCGTAGATGTGACCGCGCCCGTCAGCTTGCCGATGGCAGCGTTCGCAGAGGCCGACGTCTTGGTGAGCGCAAGGCTGCCTTCCGAGAGCGCCTTGGAGAGCGAGGTGATGGAGTTGCCCGCCGTGGTGCGAGCTTCGCTCAGCAGATCGTTGCCCTGGGAGATCGCCTGCGTCAGCGACGGTGCCTGGCCTTGCAAGCCGGCAAGTGCCGCATCAGCCGAGGCGATAGCGCCACTCGTCTTATCGATGGCGGCATTCATATCGCCAATCGAATCGCGCACCTCGCCCAAGGTGTCGGACGCCTCGGACACCGAACTTGCCAGCGAGTCCTGAGTCTGGGTTGCCTTGTCCTTTAAATCGACACCGGCATCCTTGGCGATACCGGCAACAGTCTTGCCTACCGTAGAGACAAATTCCGAGTTGATCTGCTCCTCGATGGTGTTTGCACCGGTATCGGTAACCTTGGGCGCAATGGCGCTCTTCTTCTCATTGACGTAGTACGTGAGCTTGGGCTGATGGTAGTTGCCGTCGAGCATCGAAACCAGGTTATCCGAGAAGTTCTTGGGAATCACGATAGCGGCATAGTACTCGCCGCTCTCGACGCCCTCCTTGGCATCGGCCGTCGAGTCGACGAACGTCCAGCCCAGCTGATCGTTCTCCTTGAGCTGATCGACGACCTGATCGCCCGCGTTGAGCTCGCCCACCAGGTCGTTTTGGGTGCCCCGATCGTTGTTGGCGATGGCAATCTTGATGCCCTGGGTGTTTCCGTACGGATCCCAGTTGGCCACGATGTTGTACCAGGCATACAGCGAGGGAATAACGCACACGCCAAGGGTAACCACCAAGGCGACGGGGTTCACAAGCAGTCGCTTAATGTCGCGCTTAAATATCGCAAAGGAGACCTTTGCATTGGATAGTTTGCTGCCGAGACTCACGCTTGGACCATCCATCCTGTCGTTGAATCGAATCGTACTATCGATAACCATTGTACGTAAGCGCTTTAGCGTCTCAGAGCACAATGGTATTGAGTTTTGCGGTAGCAATATACTACGAAGACGAATTAACGTACAGTTGTACAGTATCTTTAATTTCAGCAGGTCACAAAACCACAACCCGCACAAATTAGCAATTCAAATAGTCATCGGGGACGTTCTTAAACGACTGGTCAAACAAGAACGCCCCCAACGACTAGTTTGGACCACGGTAACATCGATGTTTTAGCAATGCCAGCGAGCGGGCGCCAGAGCGAACAAATTGGCATGAAAAGAGGACGGCATAGACCTTCTGGTCATGCCGTCCTCTTTGAATGACAAGTTGTCGCTCTGGCGCCCGCGCAGCGTCGACTGGTCCGCCGTTCGTTAGAACGGCGGAACTGAGGGCAGCGTCGAGCCGTTACGCGGTTTGGTAAAACCGCGTAAATACCTAACTACATCAAGTTGCAAACAGCTGCTGCGAAGGCAACGGGGTCCTCGGGCAGAATGCCCTCGACCAGCAGGGCCTGGTCATAGAGCAAACCGGAGTACTGCTTGATCTTGTCGGCGTCGCCCGCCTTCTGAGCGGCGACGAGCTTGGAAAAGACCGGGTGCTTGGCGTTGAGCTCGAGCACGCGCTGGCTCTTGGGCATACCGTCGGGCGCGCCCTCGGGACCCTTCTGGAGCACCTTCTCCATCTCGAGCGAAAGCGGGCCCTCGGTGGTGATGCACGCGGGAGCATCGGTCAGGCGCGCAGAGACGGCAACCTTCTCGACCTTGTCGCCGAGTGCCTCCTTCATGGCGTTAAAGAGGTCCTCGTTCTCCTTGGTGGCGTCCTCGGCCTCCTTTTTCTCGTCCTCGGTCGCCAGGTCAAGATCACCGGTTGCGACGTTCTTGAGCTCCAGGTGACGATCCTCAACCTCGGGCTCGGCACCATCGGCCACGGCCTTCTCGGCAGCCTCGCGGGCGGCATCGTCCTCGTAGATCTTGGGCATATCGGCGGCAACGTACTCACGCATAGCCTGGAACGTGAACTCATCCACATCCTGCGTCAGCAGCAGCACGTCATAGCCGCGGTCGAGCACGCCCTTTACCACGGGCATCTTGGCCAAGCGCTCACGCGAGTCGCCGGCGGCGTAGTAGATGGCCTTCTGATCCTCGGGCATGCCCTTGGCATACTCGGCCAGGGTAATCATCTTCTGTTCCTTGGCAGACCAGAACAGCAACAGGTCGGCGAGCTCATCGGCCTTCATGCCATAGCTCGAGTAGATGCCGTACTTAAGACCGCGGCCAAAGTTCTCAAAGAACTTCTCGTAGGCCTCGCGGTCGTTGTCACGCATATCCTCAAGGTCGGCGGTAATCTTCTTTTCCACACGCTTGGCGATGGCCTTGAGCTGACGGTTCTGCTGCAGCGTCTCGCGCGAGATGTTGAGCGACACGTCGGCGGAATCCACGACGCCGCGGACAAAGTTGTAGTAGTCGGGCAGCAGGTCGTCGCACTTCTCCATGATCAGGACGTTGGAGCTGTAGAGCGCCAGACCCTTCTCGTAGTCCTTGCTGTACAGATCGAACGGCGCGCGTCCCGGCACAAACAGCAGGGCGTCATACTCGAGCGTGCCCTCGGCGTGGAAGCTGATGGTGCGCGCAGGATCGTCAAAGTCGTGGAACGTGGACTTGTAGAACTCGTCGTAGTCCTTCTGCTCGACATCGGAGCTGCGCTTCTTCCAGATCGGTGTCATGGAATTGACGGTCTCGAGCTCCTGATAGTCCTCGTACTCGGGCTTGTAATCGTCGCCGGCGTCCTCGGGCTTGGGTTTCTGGCGGCTCTTGGACACCATCATCTGAATCGGGTAGCGCACATAGTTGCTGTACTGCTGAATCAGGCTCTTGAGACCCCACTCGGTCAGGAAGCGATCGTAGGTCTCGGCCTCGCCGTCGGCATCGAGCTTCTCGTTCTCGCGCAGCGTCAGGATGACATCGGTACCGTGCTCGGCGCGCTCACCGTCCTCGATGGTGTAGCCCTCAAGACCGTCGGATTCCCACACATGGGCGACATCCTCGCCATAGGCGCGGCTGACGACCTTCACATGGCTGGCAACCATAAAGGCAGAGTAGAAGCCCACGCCAAACTGGCCGATGATGTCGACATCGGAGCCCTGCTGCTCGGCGTTCTCGGTCTTAAACTCCTCGGAGCCGGAATGGGCGATGGTGCCCAGATTGCGCTCGAGCTCCTCGGCGGTCATGCCAATGCCGTTATCCGAGATGGTAATGGTGCGGGCGTCTTTATCAAAGGAGACGCGAATGGCCAGGTCGCCCTGGTTGATCTTGACGCTCGGATCCTGCAGGCTCTTAAAGTTGAGCTTGTCGACGGCGTCGCTCGCGTTAGAGATAAGCTCGCGCAGGAAGATTTCCCTATTGGTGTAGATGGAGTTGATCATGAGGTCGAGCAGTTTTTTGCTCTCGGTCTTAAATTGACGCATGTGCAGTCCTTTCGCGCTACCCCCGTCCGCAAAAACGGCCCGGTTGCCCGAGCCGCATCGCAGACCTGCTATGTTCAGACTTAGATTTTATAACCCAATAGCGCGCATATATACATACGGAATCGAAAAACTGTATGTCCGAGCGCTCCAATGCGTCAATTGCCAAGGAGTGTCCCCAGCTGCCGGCAGAAAAGGAACGTCCCTATCTGCCATCTACGCGCTTGGCCATCCAGACATGGGGCTGGCCCTCGTCTTCGTAATCTACCGGGGCAATTTGCGTGTAGCCCGCCTTTGCATAGAGCGGCAACACGTATTCCTGCGCATGCAGCTTAATAAGCTTAGCGCCGGCATCGCGTGCACACGAAGCACTGGCCTCGACGATCGCACTCGCCAGTCCGCGACGACGCATAGCCGGCAGCACGGCGACGCGCCCCATAATGTAGGCCTCCCCCGCCGCAACGCCTTCGTCCATGTCGCATGCCGGCAACACCGGGGCCTCTGCGTCAGCCACGCGCTCAAGCTCCTCGGGAAACACGCGCGAGCAACCGGCAAGCTCGCCGTCTACATAGAGCGTCACATGAATGCAGTTCTGATCCTCGTCGATAGCGTCGAACTCATTCTCGTAGCCCTGCTCGTCCATAAAAACGACGCGGCGCACCAACGCCGCGTCATCAAAGCATCCCGTCTTAAGTTGGATATCCATGGCTGCCCTTTCATTCAATGCGAACGTTAGGGACAGATATTAGCGAAAATGAGCTCCGCGCACGCTAAACTTCGCGCGAGCCTTCGCCAGGCAGTCGTAATGACCCACGTTATGGGCATCGCTCGCGATGAAGCTGTACAGGTTCTGATCGAACAGGCGCTGTGCCGGCTTTTTCTCGCGACCAAAGCGACCGCCGGCAATAAAGTCCGCCGAAGCCTGCAGCTTGCAGCCCATATCGACCAGACGCTCCGCCACGCTTACATCCTTTTGAACCGCACGATAGCGCTCAGGATGAGCGATGATCACCTGGTAGCCACGGCACTGCAAATCGTAAATCGTGTTCTCGTACTCTCTAAACGCATACGCATCGGCATGCGTCGAAAGCTCGAGCAGAAACTCGTTGGTCCCATCGAAATGCAAGTGCTCCGCGGCATCGATACCAAGCTCAACGAGCTTTCGATGGTTGACCTCGAAGCCCATCTGGAGCGGAAAACCGTCAGCGTTATCACGCAGCAGCTCAAAGGCATCCCACATCTTGTCGTAATCAAAATAGGGATCACGGCAGTGAGGAGTGCAAACGATTCTGGTTACACCGGCCCGCTTGGCAGCCTCGAGCATCGCCAAGCTCTCATCGAGATCGGCGGCGCCGTCGTCTACACCCGGCAAGATATGGCAATGAATGTCACGCATAGGTCAGCCTTAATCAACTAAACGTTTGCTCGGTTGGTGAAGATGCCCTTTTTGGAAGTCCCCTGATCGTCGGAGCCCTTCTTCACCTTCTTACCGTCCTTGGTGTAGTAGGAGTAGTAGTACTCGCTGGTCTCGGTCTCGCAGTAGTTCATAACGGTACCGATGAGCTTGACCTTTTCGGACTTCTTAAGCTGGCCGATAGCGTTGAGTGCCTCCTCGCGCTTGGTGAAGTCCTCGCGCACCACGAACAGCGTGCCGTCGGTCAGACTTGCGATCTCGGCAGCATCGATGAAGGTGCCGACCGGGGGAGCATCAAAGATGACGTACTGAAACTTGGCGGACAGTGCCTTTACCAGCTTGGCAAAGCGGTGAGAGACGATGATGTCAGCAGGATTGGGAATGTGCGGCTCGGCATCGAGGAAGTAGAAGTTCTTCTGACCCGTCTCGACAATTGCCTGGTCAATGGAGATCTGCTCGGAAAGGACCGCATAGAGTCCGCCGCGCGAACGAACGCCGAGCATATCGGAAAGGGACCTGCGGCGCATATCGGCCTCGACCAGGAGCACGGACTTGCCGCTCGTGGCGATAGCCTGGGCAAGGTTGATGGAAACCGTAGACTTGCCCTCGTTGGGAATCGAGGACGTGACAGTAATGGAGCGAATGGGGTCGTCCACGCTCGCAAAGCGGATGTTGGCCAGAAGGGTCTTGGCGGCATTCTGTACAACGAGCTTATCGGTGTTCTTTGCCTTAGCCATGCCTATTTACCACCTTTCATAGCCGGAATTCGGCCAACAACGGGAATGCCCAGGAGCTCTTCTGCCTCTTCGGCACCGCGGATGCGGGTATTGAGCATGTCTGCCAAAACGACATAGGCGACTGCGATAAAGATACCGGCGAGGAACGCGACAGCAACGTACAGCATACGCTTGGGACCGCTGGGGGCTTCGGGGGTCTTAGCCTCGTCGATAACGTTGATGCTCTGGGCAGCGCCGACGTTCTGAGCGACCGTACTCACCGAGCTGGCCATGGCCTTTGCGACCTTAGCCGTCTCCTTGGCATCGGTGCCGGTAACCGAAAGCGTAATGACACGCGTGGTGGTCTCGGAGGAAACAGACACCTTGTAGTCATCCAGATCGGTGAGGCCCAGTTCATTGGCTGCGCCGCTCTTAACGCTATCGCTATCCAGCAGCGTGGCGATATCGTTGGAAAGCATCTGACTCGCCGAGAGATCGTTGTAGCTCATCTGACCGCTATCGTCGGTCTTGGCGAGAATGTACATGCTCGTCGTCGCGGTATAGGTGTTGTCCATCGCAACGAAGGACACGATGCCCATGGCGATCGCGCAGACCACCGGAAGGGTGATGACCAGCTGAAGGTGCTTCTTCAGCAGCTGGAACAGTTCGAGAAGGGTCATGCAGCTTGCCTTTCATTTCCCCAGTTCGGATTGACAAAACTGTCCGTATGTTATCGCATCTTTTTACCGAGACCAAACTCTATACATAAGAAACAGGCTCTCCTGTAAAAATGTCGGAAGCAATCGTAAAATTGCACAACAACGCCGCACCCGAAAGTCAAATGCGGCGTCTGCATCAATATCTATGTTATATCGCTATGCGAATGGCTCGTCCTGCTGTATGGGAAACGTCACCGTAATGGTGGTTCCCACGCCCAACTCGCTCGACAGATCGAGCGTGGCGTGATGATACAGGGCCGCATGCTTGACAATGGCAAGCCCCAGACCGGTTCCGCCGCGTGCCTTGGACCTACTCTTGTCCACGCGATAGAACCGCTCAAATACCTTGCCCTGTTCTTCAGGCGCGATACCGATTCCCGTGTCGGCGACCGCAAGGAACGGATGGCCTTCGTCGTTGGTGCCGCACTGCAGCGTAACCGTACCGCCGGGTCGATTGTAGCGGATGGCGTTGCTTGCCAGATTATAGATGAGCTCGTCAAGCAAGCGCGACACGCCCTCGATGACCACAGGCTTGGTCTCATGACTTATCGTCACATTCGCCTGACGGGCGACCTGTTCAAGACGCTGCTCGACCGCGTAGATGGCACGTGAGAGCTCAATAGGCTCCGTGGACCCAATGGGCACCGCCTCGCCCTCAGCTGCACGCTCGGCCTCGTCCAAGTTAGACAGCGTAAGGATATCGTTGACAAGCGCTGCCAAGCGGCCCGCCTCACGATAGATGCGACCGCCAAAGTTGCGCAGGTCGCCCTCGCCCTCGACCATGCCGTTTGCGATGAGCTCGGCATAGCCCGAAATCGCCGTAAGCGGCGTCTTGAGCTCATGGGTGATATTCGCCGTGAACTCGCGGCGCATACGGTCGTTGTCCGCCAGCACCGCCATTTGGCGCTTGAGCTCCTGGCGCTGCGACTCAATACGCTCAAGCATGGGGACCATCTCGGCATAGGCGTGCTCATAGCTACGGCGTGGGTGGTCCAAATCCACCTCTTGCAAAGGCGCGATGATGGCACGGGACTCGCGGCGCGCCATAAAAAACGAGAGTACCGCACCCGCTGCTGCGATAAGCAGCATCGGCGCCACCATCGACAGCAAAATCGCCGCAACGCCAGGCTGGGCCTGCGCCAAGCGGACAACCTGGCCGTTATCAAGGGCGACGGCGCGATACAGCATAATCTCGTCGAGCGTAGAGCTTGCGCGCTCCGCGGAACCCGAACCACTCTCAAAGGCCTCGATGACCTCGGGGCGATCGCCATGGTTGGGCAGTGTGGAAGGCGACGCCTCGTTGTCGTAGGCAACCGATCCATCCTTGTTAATCAGCGTGATGCGCAAGTCCTCTCGATCGAGGCTACGCAAGAACGGGATGGGCTCCTGCTGCTCGTCGAGGGCGGCAGCAATGAGCTCGGTTTCCTGCGCCAGATTGGCACTCGTGGCATCCGCCAAGGTGTTTTGCACAAAGAACGCACCCAGCACCGTAAACGCCACGATAACCGCCATGGCGCAGACAAAGATCGTCACAAAAACGCGGTGCGACAGCGTATGTTTTCCCTGGGGGGCGAAGACCACGGGTTACTCCTCCGATGCGGTGGCCGCGGTGTCGTCGCCTTCGGCACCATCACCGGCAGAAGGCTCGGCCAAGCGGTAGCCCACGCCGCGCACGGTCTCGATGGCGCTGGCATGCTCGCCCAGTTTTTGGCGAAGCGTCTGCACGTGCACGTCAACGGTGCGCGAACCGCCGTCGAAGTCCCAGCCCCACACGCTCTGCAGCAACGACTCGCGGGTAAAGACCACGCCGGGCTTGCGCATGAGGTACTCGAGCAGGTCGAACTCGCGCAGGGTGAGCTTAAGCGACTCGCCGGCAACAGTCACCTCACGATGGCTGGGCGAGAGCACAATGTCGCCCACGCTGAGCACATCGCTTGCCTGTTTGACCATGCCGCCGCGACGCAGCAGTGCGCGGCAGCGGCTGGCGAGCTCCATGAGCGAAAACGGCTTAGTCAGGTAATCGTCGGCACCGCCATCGAGCGCCATCACCTTGTCGAGCTCGGTATCCTTGGCGGTAAGCATCATGATGGGCACCGTCGCCGTCAGGCGATCGGCACGCAGTCGACGCATAATCGCCAAGCCATCGGTATCGGGCAGCATGATATCGAGCAGGACAGCATCGGGTACCCGTCGCGCCACGGCGGCCTTAAACTCGCCATCGCACGAAAAGCCCTCGGCCTCGATTCCCTGCTTGCGCAGCGCATAGACCGTCAAATCCCTGATGTTGTCATCGTCCTCGACGTAATAGATCATGTTGAACCCCTTTGCGGCCGGCATGACCGCATCTTAACCCTAAAGGTGCCTGTACTAGATGGTATCAGCCAAAACGGCCCGTCAAATAATCCGCCGTGCGCGGATCAGTCGGATTCTTGAAGAGTTGCGCGGTGGGCGCGTGCTCCACCAGCTCACCCAGCAAAAAGAACGCGACCGA
>USEK01000026.1 GCA_900553705.1 uncultured Collinsella sp. | reverse complement strand
ACGGCACCCGTCTCGGTCGCGACCGTCAAACGATACCGCCCGGAGCCGGCCAGCGAAAGTGTACCGCTCACACGCGTCAGGGCGGCAAGCGTCGACAAATCGCAGTATTCACATTCGGGTTCGCAGCGCGCGAGCTCGTCACGCACCTCGGCGGTAAACGACATGCAGACCTATGCTTTCGTGTTGGCGCGCGACAGGTCGCGATGGGAAATGCTCACGTGATATTGGGCGCCTTCCAAATAACGTGCCGTGGCCTCGGCGATGGCAACGCTGCGGTGCTGGCCGCCCGTGCAGCCGATGGCAATAGAAAGCTGTGGCTTGCCCTCCGCGATATAGCCGGGCATGACCGTATCGAGCAGCTGCGTCCAGGCCTTCCAGAACTCCTGGGTCTTGGGATGGTCCAGAACAAAGTCAGAGACTTTCTTATCGAGACCGGTCATCGTGCGCATCTCGGGATCGTAGAACGGATTGGGCAGGAAGCGAACGTCGATCATAATGTCCGCCTCGACGGGCATACCGTGCTTAAAGCCAAACGAGAACACGTGAACGTCCATGAGCTGCTGGTCGGACAACTCGGAAAATGCCATACGTAGCTTGTTGCGCAACGCAGAGGTGCGCAGACGGCTCGTGTCGATAATCATATCGGCTCGGTCGCGCACGCCCTGAAGCTGAAGGCGCTCGCGCTGAATGGCATCGGCCGTAGTCTCCCCCGGCTTGGCAATGGGATGACGGCGGCGATTTTCGCTGTAGCGACGAATCAGCACCTCGTCAGAAGCCTCCAGGAACACGATGTCGCAGCTCATCTCGCGCTCTTCGAGCGCGGCGACCGCATCGAGCAGCTCGTCAAACAGTCCCTGGCTACGCAAATCGCAGGTGACGGCGAGATGCCTGCCCACGCCCGTATTGATGCCGACGAGTTCGGCAAGCTGGGCGATCAGACGCGGAGGCAAGTTGTCGATGCAAAAGTAGCCCATGTCCTCGAACACATGCATGGCCTGCGTTCGGCCCGATCCGGACATTCCGGTGATGATGACGATATCGGGGATGCGCTCCGAGCGCTCCGCCGCATCCATGGCATCTCCCTTTTGCATGTGCTGCCTCCCGAAAACAAGCGCGGGACCCAGCAACCCGGATCCCGCGCGGTCAATTGCCTATATTGAGTATACCGCCCCGAGCGGATACGAGGCCTGTCTTACGCCTCAAGCGCAGCCTTGAACCAACTCGTAATACTCGTGGGGTGCGTGATGGCGGTGCCGACGACAACTGCCCAGGCTCCCGCATCAATCGCGGCGCGGGCCTCCTCGGGCGTGTGCACGCGGCCCTCGCAGATGATGGGAAGGCCGGGGAATTCCTCGGTCGCCTGACGCAGGAGCGGCAGGTCGGGACCATCGGCCATGGTGCAATCGATAGCGGCAACACCATGAGAAAGCGTGGTGGACACCAGGTCGAAGCCCATGTCGACAGCACGACGAATATCCTCGATGGTGGCACAGTCGGCCATCAGGAGCACGCCCTCCTCGTGCAGCGGACGGAAGGTATCCTCGACGGTCTTGCCATCGGGACGCGGGCGATCAGTGGCATCAATTGCCACGATGTCGGCACCGGCGGCAACGCAGGCACGAGCATGACGCAGCGTCGGCGTGATGTAGACGCCCTCGTGCCCATCCTTCCACAAGCCAATGACGGGGACCTCGCAGCGGCCCTTAATGGCGGCGATGTCAGCAAGACCCTGGCAGCGAATAGCGGCGGCGCCGCCAAGCTCGCAGGCGCGAGACATCTGAGCCATGGTCTCGGGCGTACGAAGCGGCTCGCCCATATAGGCCTGAACGCTCACGACGAGCTTGCCCTTCAGGGATTGAATCAAAGGATCGACGGTCATGTTCGACTCAACCTTTCTCAAAATAGCCTTCTGAGACACCGCACCTTGACGTTCAAACCGTCGCTCGCGTACCGAAGTACGCTTCGCTCCTCTTTCACGTCAATCTGCGGCACCTCAGAAGGCGCACTTGGTAGTTATGTTTACTTCAACGACGCAAGAAGGTGTTCGGCGGCACCGATAAGCGGCGCGTCGCCCTCCAGAGAACCGATGAGGATCGGTGTGTTCTGAAGCGGATCGAGCGCCTGGCTGGCATAGCCCTCGTGCACCGAATCCTTCCACGTCTGCGAACGCCAATCGGGACCTTGGTGAATCACGCCGCCCGAAAGCACGATGACCTCAGGGTCCAAGATGTTGGCAAGCGAGCCCAAGCTGGCGCCCAGCGCAAAGCCGGCGTCATGGATGACCTCGGTCGCCTTTGCGTCGCCAGCGCGGCACAGGTCGTTCACGTCGCGACCGACCGAAGGACGGCTGGGGTCAACTCGACCGAAGCGCTCATCGTACATACGACCAATGGAAGTGCCCGAAGCAACCGACTCAAGATGACCGGAACGCCCGCAGGCGCAGGGAATGCCGGCGGCAGCCGAGCACTCGATGTGGCCCATATGGCCGGCAGCACCATGGAAGCCCTGCATCACGCGGCCGTTCTCGACATATGCGCCGCCGATGCCCGTACCGATGCCAAGGCACAAGACGGAGAACTTGCCCTTACCGACGCCCCAGTGGGCCTCGCCCAGAGCATGAGCCTGCACGTCTCCCACCACGGCAACGGGAAGACCAAGGTCCTCGCGCAGGCGCGGCCCCAACTGAACGCCGGACCAGCCGGGCATGATCTCGTTGGCATACGCGATGGCGCCCGTCTTGGGATCGACGACGCCTGCGGCACCGATACCGACACCGAGGACCTCGACATCGGGATTCGCCTCAAGAGCGGCCTTGATGGACGCCTCGATACGCTGGAAGACGGCCTCGCCGCCCTCCTGGGCCTCGGTAGGAACCTCGGCCTCAAATACGGGATGGGGCACGCTGCCGTCAGCTGGATACTCCATAATGGCAGTCGCAATTTTGGTGCCGCCGATATCGACGGAGCAAACGTACTTGTTCTCCATGTCGCTCTCCTTAGGAGATAAAAACAACTACAGGAAATGCGCCGTCAGACTAGCCGCCACAGCGCGGTAAAGGTTTTCCAGGTGCCCGAGGTTGGGGTGAAAGTGGTCAGGCGTTGACCTAATGGGTCACGCCCGACCACTTGAGCCCCAAGATCGGGTGCCTGGGGAAGCTTTACAGGAGACCGTTGTCCTGGAGGACCTTCTTAATCGCCTCGACGTTCTCGCCGGTCATGGCCTTCACCGGGCGCGGCATGGTCGGGCTGTCGAAGATGCCCATGAGATTCATAGCGGTCTTGAAGGCACCAACGCCGCCGGCATAGCCCTGAACGCCCGAGGTGACATCCCAGATGTGGGAGATCTCGTTGAGGCGATCCTGCTCGGCCTTGACGGTAGCCCAGTCGCCGGCCTGAGCGGCCTTCCACTGGCGCACGTAGCCCTCGGGCTCAACGTTGGCGAGACCCGGGACAGAACCGTCGGCGCCACCGAGGTAGGCGCCGTCGACAACGACCTCGTGACCGGTGAGGATGCTCATCGGATGGCCGTTCTTCTCGTTCTCCTGAACGAGGTAGCGGAACGAGATGTCATCGCCCGAGGAATCCTTGACGCCGGCCAGGACGCCCTCGGCGCCGAGCTTGGCAAGGAGCTTCCAGGGGAGCTTGGTGTGGACGCACACGGGGATGTCGTAGGCGAAGATGGGCAGGTCGAGTTCCTCGTGCAGGATGCGGAAGTGCTCCTCGACCTCGGTCATGCCCTGCAGGGCATAGAACGGGCAGGTAGCGACAAGCGCATCGGCGCCCAGCTCCTGAGCGACCTTACCGTGCTCGATCATGCGCTCGGTCTCGGTGTCGATGATGCCGACCAGAACGGGAACGCGGTGGTCGACGATGCGCACGGCCTCGGCGACGATCTGACGACGACGCTCGTCGGTGGAGAAGACGACCTCGCCCGAGGAGCCCAGGAAGAACAGGCCATCGACGCCGGCATCGATCATGCGGTTGATGCTGCGCTCAAAGGAGGCAACGTCGAGCTGGTGATCTTCGGTATCGGGAACAACGACGGGAGGGATAACGCCGGTGAATTTCTGAGTTGCCACAAGAATCTCCTTAGCTGTCTGGCGGGCGGCCCTATGCCACCCACTCTTGTTGGCAGTGTCCAGGCCGTCTAGGCCAAAGAACACGAGTAGAACGTTTGGTTAAAAAAGTCGACGACTTCATTTTCGAACGCATTGATGCGCTCGTGAGCGTATTTTGCATAGATGATATGCCTCCGGTCACACTCAAGACCGTTGAATACGGCAAACTGATCCTTGGGATCGCTCACGGTATCCATAAGCGATGTGCCCATGAGCACCGATCCGCGCACCCGAGACGACAGCGCCTCAAGGCCGCCAGGAAGCGGATTGGCAACCGCCGTGCAGGCGAGGCCCCGCTCGTCCAGAGCAGAAACCGCCAGCGCGACTCCGCCGCCAAGACCCTCGCCCCATGCAAAGATGCGGTCGGGGTCCATGCCATCAAGATTGCGCGCGACCTTCGCCAACGCGCAGCCCCAACGGACGCGCCTGACAAATGCGGGCGAAGAAATCCCCCGCTGCAGGTCGTCCGCACCAGCAACATCGTCATCCAGCGCGAGAACGGCATACCCCATGGCGGCAAATCTCGTCATGTGATGCCAGCCGCGCACAGGCCGATCGATGTCGTGGAACATCAGGCACAGCGGCACGCGCTCAGATACTCGGGCACGACCGACAGGCTCGATCAAACGAGCGTGAATCGCATCGTCACCGAGCTCAAAGGAGACCTCCGAGTAACGGGCGCAGTGGTTAACAAAGTCAATCGCCGTTATGGCCAGGCCTTGAATCTCAAGATTCGAAGCGCATGTCTCTAAATCAGAAACATCTGCTTGGACATCACCGCGCCAGTCCCGATATTCTGCGAGCCTTGACGAAACCGTTCCAGGAATTCCCACGAGTCCGGGGACAATCAGCTCGTCAACATTGCTCTCGCACTTAGACATGAGCCTCCCCTCCCTTGCAGAAAAACGGAATGATCAGATCGTCAAAATCCTGAATCTCCTCGTGGCCAAAGCCTTCAAAGAACTCATGACGCTTTTCGCAGGTCAGGTTGTTATAGACCGCAAACTGCGTCGCTGGCGGACAGACGATATCGGCTGTGCCGGTGCCAAACAGCACGGGGCATTTGACCATAGGGGCAAAGTTCTTGGAATCGAAGTACGCCAGCTTGGCATAGGCTTCGTCAATACGAGTCGAGTCCTCGTCAAACCAGCGAGACCAATAGCGCAGGCCCTCGTAGGCAATGTCGTCGGCATCCAAATCCCAGACCAGGCGGAAATCTGACAGGAAGGGATAGAGGATGGCGGCGCGATTGATAAGCTCGCTGTTAAGCGCACAGGTAGCAATGCCCAGACCGCCGCCCTGCGACGCGCCGTTCACAAATACGCGGGAAAGATCGATGCCCTCGAGCTCGCGAACGATGCGGCACAGGATGCGAATATCTTGGTGCAAGCGGACATAGTAGAGGTTGGCCGGGTCGCCGTCGATACCGGCGACGATATGCCCAGCAACCGTCGTGCCTTCAAATCCACCAATATCCTCGGAGGGGCCACCCTGGCCAGGACAATCGAGAGCGATGAGTGCCATGCCCATGCCCGCAAACGACGCCTGCTCAAACCAGCTGCGGCTTGCACCCGGATAGCCGTGGAACTGTAGCACCAGCGGCACGGGCTCGTCCGAAACCGGCTTGAGATACTTGGCATGCAGGCGTGCACCACACATGCCGGTATACCAGAGGTCGAAAAACCGACAGGTCGCGGAATCCGCAACCGAAGCCGCCTCAATCGCATAGTCGAGCTCGACGGCGTCGGCCTCGGCCATGCGGTCCTTCCAAAAGAGATCGAAATCCGATGGACGGGGCATAGCGCCTCGATATTCACCAAATTGCTGTTGTAGCTCCTGAGCACTTGGCATGGCTCGTGAACCCAGCCTTTCGAAATCGCAACGGAGGTGCGCCCGGTAAGTGAACCGGGCGCACGGGAGGGAAAGCGAGGCTACTCGCCGAGCTTGGGATGAAGCAGCGACGGCGCAGCGCCAAGCAGCATCTTGGTGTAGGGGTCCTGAGGATGCTGGAAGACCTGCTTGGCCTCGCCCTGCTCGACGATCTTGCCGCCATTCATAACGATGATGTCGTCAGAGATATAGCGGACCGTCTGGATGTCATGGCTAATGAACACCATGGCCAGGCCGAGCTCCTTTTTAAGGTCGGTCAGCAGGTTCAGAATCTGCGCGCGGACCGAAACGTCCAGAGCCGAGGTGGGCTCGTCGGCGATGATGGCATCGGGGTTCAGCGACAGGGCACGGGCAATTGCGACGCGCTGGCGCTGACCGCCCGAAAGCTGGCCGGGAAGAACCTCGGCGGCGGAGCTGGGCAGACCGGTGAGCTCCAAGAGCTCCTTGACGCGCTTCTCCTGCTCGGCCTCAGTACCCAGGTTGTGGACGCGCATGGGGTCGAGCAGTTGCTCGCGAACGACCATGCGGGGGTTGAGCGCCGTAGCCGGATTCTGGAACACGACCGAGATGACGCGGCCCATGTGGCGACGGTCCTCGGCGGTACGCTTGGTAACGTCCTTGCCCTTAAAGTAGACCTTGCCGCTCGTGGGGGCCTGCAGGCCGCACATGACGTTGGCGGTGGTGGACTTACCGCAACCGGACTCGCCGACGATACCAATCGTCTGACCGGGCATGAGCTTAATCGTTACACCCTGGACGGCGTGAACCAGGTTGGGGTGCAGAATCGAACCGGTACGGGTTCTAAAGGTGACGTGGACGTCATCAAGGAAGATGATCGGCTCGACGCCGTTGACTGCGGTCTCGCTCATCTACATCACCTCCGCGTGAGGGGTCAAACCATTTGCCTTGAGCACCTCGTCGGGGAGCTCGGAATAGAAGTGCTCGGTGCCGGGAACGCGCTTGAAGACCGGACGGGTGTCCAGACCAATACGCGGATGGCTCGAGCGGGGCGCAAAGCGATCGCCCTTGGGGAAATCGCGCGGGCTGGGAACGGCGCCGGGGACCTGGTGCAGACGGCCCGAGCCGCTCTCGATGGACAGAACGGAGCCCAAAAGACCGCGGGTGTACTCGTGGATCGGGTTGGTGAGCAGCTCCTTGGTGGGCGCCTGCTCGATAACCTGGCCAGCGTACATAACCGTGATGTTATGGGCGACCTCGGCGACCAGCGCCAGGTCATGCGAAACGAAGATCATGGCAAAGCCGAGCTTAGCCTGAAGATCGTTGAGCAGCTTGATGACCTGCTTCTGGACGGTAACGTCCAGAGCGGTCGTGGGCTCGTCGCAGATGACCAGCTTGGGGTCGCGGGTAAGGGCCATAGCGATCAGGACACGCTGACGCTGTCCACCGGAAAGCTCGTGCGGATAGCTCTCGAGCGTGCGCTTGGGATCGAGGCCCACAAGCTCCAGGAGCTCCTCGGCGCTGCGGGTGCCGCCGCGCTTGGTGAGCTGCTTCATCTGGGCAGAGATGAGCATAGAGGGGTTGAGCGAAGATAGGGCGTCCTGGTAGACCATGGCGATATCGGTACCGCGCAGGCCGAACCACTCCTTCTTGCTCATCTTGAGCAGGTCGCGGCCCTCCCAGAGAACCTCGCCGGAAAGATGCTCGTCATCGTCGGTCAGGCCCATGATGGCCAGCGTGGTGATGGACTTACCGCATCCGGACTCGCCTACCAGGCCCATAGTCTGGCCGGGACGGACGTCAAAGTTAACGTGGTCGACGACGTTGATATCACCGTGGTGCTCAAACTGGA
This sequence comes from uncultured Collinsella sp., assembly GCA_900553705.1. Classification (GTDB taxonomy): domain Bacteria; phylum Actinomycetota; class Coriobacteriia; order Coriobacteriales; family Coriobacteriaceae; genus Collinsella. The sequence goes on along the minus strand of USEK01000026.1, from coordinate 4,844 downwards.
TGCAGAAATCGCGGACCGAAAGGATCGGCTCAACGGACTCATCGGGCACATGGCGATCATCACGCTTGAGCTCGACATCGCGCAGGGCGCCAAGGCGAGCGGAGAGGGACTGAGCCTGCTCCTTGTAGGCACGAACGGGGTCGGAAACCAGCAGGTCGGCCTCGCGGCGCTTGGAGGAATCGGTCGGATCCAGGGCGGCGGAGGGAGCAGCGGCCATGGCGTCGGTAATGCCCTCGGAGAGGATGTTGAGCGCCAGGCAGGTGATCATGATGGCCAGGCCCGGGAACAGCGCCTGCCACCAACGGCCGGCGAGCACGCCGCCGCGGGCGTCGGCGAGGATGTTGCCCCAGGTAGCGGTGGGCTCCTGGATACCAGCGCCGATGAAGGTCAGCGAGGCCTCGAAGATGATGGCGTCGGCGACCAGGGTAACGGTGAAGACCATGATCGGGGCGATGCAGTTACGCAGAACATGCTTGATCAAAATCCACGGAGCCTTGGCGCCGGAAACGATGACCGCGCGAACATAGTCCTCGCCGTACTCGGACACGATGTTGGCGCGCACGATACGGGCAATCTGCGGAGTGTACATAAAGCCGATGGCGAAGATGATCGACGGCACGGAGTTGCCCAGGATGGAGACAAAGACGGCCGCGAGGGCGATGCCCGGGATGGACATGATGATGTCCAGGATACGCATGATCGTCTCGGAGACGGCCTTGCGCGAAACCGCTGCAAGGGCGCCCACGACCGAGCCGCAGACCAGAGCCATGGCGGTGGCGCCAAAGCCGATAATCAGCGAGTAACGACCACCGTAGAGCATACGCGACAGAATGTCGCGACCCTTATCGTCGGTACCGAAGATAAATCCGTTGCCGGGAGCCTGGCGAGCCGTAAAAATCTCGACCGGGCTATAGGGGGCAAGAAGGGGCGCCAGAATCGCAGTCAGGGCGACCAGCACCAGCACGACGGCGGCAATCTTAGAAGACAACGTCATCTTCTTCCAGCCACCGAGCTTGAGCCCCTTGGAGGCAGCCTTCTCGAGCTGCTCGGTTTGCTTCTCTCGAATCTTTACCATAATCTACACCGTCCTGATGCGCGGGTTGATGAGCAGGTAGAGCATGTCAACCACGATGTTGATGATGATGAAGGCAAGAGCAACGACGATAACGACGCCCTGAACCAGGTTCGCCTCGTTGCCCTGAACGCCCTGCAGAATCGCAGTGCCCATGCCGGGGAGGTTGAAGATAACCTCGATGACGACGGCGCCGCCCATGAGGTAACCGATCTTAAGGCCGAGGGTGGTGACCGGGGTGATCAGCGCATTGCGAAGAACGTTGATGCCGACGACGACCTTCTCGGGAACGCCGGCGCCGCGAGCCATACGGACATAATCCTTGTCGAGCTCCTCGACCATGGCGGTACGCACGATACGAGTCATCTGGCCCGTCAGCGGAAATGCCAAGGCGATAGCGGGCATGATCATACGTCCCAGATAGCCAACCGGATTCGTGGTGAAGTGAGGCAGAGCACCCGATGCCGGGAGCACCTTAAGGTAGGAAGAGAACAGCAGGATCAACAGAACGGCAAGCCAGAACGACGGGGTTGCCAAGCCGGCGATGGAAAAGACGCGGATCACTTGGTCCGGCCATTTGTCGCGATACAGTGCCGCGATGACGCCGAGCAAAAACGAAACGACCGCACCGATGGCAAGACCGATAAAGGTCAGCTGCATCGTGACGGGCAGGGCCGTGGAGATGCGCTTGGCAACGGAGTTGCGAGCAGCACCATAGGTGCCCATGTCGCCATGGATCAAATCGCCCATATAGCGCACGTAGCGCACGGGCCAGGGGTCGTCCAGACCATACTTCTCATGGTACTCGGCAACCGCCTCGGGCGAGGCACCGTCACCCAACGCCGTGTAGGCGGGGTCGGTCTTGGAGAACGACATAAGGAAGAACACCAGGACGGTGACGCCCAATGCCATGATCGGCAGCGCCACAAGACGCCTTCCAATCAAACGTAGCAAGTTGTTCACGTTCTCTCCCCTTTCTTTTGTCGGTAGGACCAACTGGTATATGAGTACGGGTACTCATTACAAGACCCGAGCGACATCGTTGCCGCCCGGGTCTTTGTTTCAACTATGAGGATACGGCCCCAATGACCGACATCCTGCATACAGACTCAAGCGAGTCTTACGCCTTGACGGTCGCAACGCCCCTGAAGGACATGCTCGTCGTGCCGATGCCCTTGAAGCCATCGAGGGCCTCGCCGTTGGGCGCAGTGGACGGATCGTCCCAGGAAGCGGAGACGGTCTTGACGTGGACAACGGGGTACAGAACGGCGTTGTCGGCAATGATGTCGAAGCACTCGTTCCACTTCTTCTGCTGCTCGTCGCCCTCGGCGGCAAGAGCCTCGTCCATGAGACTGTGGAGCTTCTGCCACTCAGCGGACTCCTTCCACGGGCAACGGGTCTGCATCCAGACGTTGTCGCCGTACCACCAGTTGAGCAGCAGGTCGGGGTCGGCGCCGAAGCAGGAAGGATCGCCAGGGGCAAGGAGGATATCGTAGGCCTCGCCGCCGTCGATGGCAGCGTAGGTGGCCGGCGAGGTATCGGTCTGGATGGTCACATCGAAGCCGAGAGCGTCGAGGTCGTTCTTGACCTGGGCGGCCATGCCCTTAATCTGCTCGTTGTCGGTGGTGCGCAGGGTGATGGCACCCGGGGTGATGCCAGACTCCTCGATGAGCTTCTTAGCCTTCTTGGCGTCGGTCTTGTACACCGTGGAAGCCTCATGATAGTTGGTGAAGCTCTTGGGCAGGTAGCAGCTGGCAGCGGTGGCAAGGCCGGCGAAGGTGTTGCTGACCATCTTCTCGGTGTCGAGCGCATACATGACAGCCTGACGGACCTTGACGTTGTTCCAAGGCTCCTTGGCGACGTTGAACATGATGAAGCGGGTGCCGAAACCCTGAACGTTATCGATCTTGCAGCCGGCGCTCTCGAGCTGGTCGACGGCGTCAGCGGTAACGAGCTCCATAACGAGCGTGGAGCCCTCCTGCTGAGCGGTAACGCGAGCGGTGGGGTCGGTCAGGATGCTGTACTGGATCTTCTTATCCTCGGCAGCATACTCACCGTTGTACTCAGGATTGGGAACCAGGGTAATCTCGGTATCGGAGATAGAGTCGTACATCCAGGGGCCGGAGCCGATCGGCTGCTTGGCGCGATCCTCCTCGGTCTGAGTGGCCGGGGTAACGCGGACGATGGCCAGACGATCCTTGAGCAGGGAGAAGTTGGGGACCTTGGTCTTGACCGTCACGGTGCTGGCGTCCTTGGCCTCGATGGACTCGAAGGGCTGGAAGAACGGAGCATAGGTAGCGGAAGCGGCGCAAGCGGTGTAGGAGGCAACGACATCGTCAGCGGTGACCTCGGTGCCATCGGAGAACTTGGCGCCCTTGCGGATGGTGACCTCGAAAGTGGTGTCGTCCACGGACTTAGGATCGTCGGTGGCGAGCTCGTTGAAGGTGCTGTAGTCGTGGTAATCGATGCCGTAGAGGCCCTCGACGACGTGCCAGTTAGCACCCAGGCCCACAGCGGAGCCGGTGCTGGCGGGATCGAAGCTGGACGGAGCGTAAGCGGAACCAGCGGTGATCACGCCGCCGCCACGGTTGGCGGAATCGGTGGAACCGGAAGCGGAACCCTCGTCGCTAGAGCTGCCACCGCAGCCGGTGAGACCAAGCCCTGCGACAGCAGCGACGCTGCCGGTGAGGCCGAGGAACGAACGCCTGGAGATACCCTTGTTGATGATGGCCATGTCTTCTCCTATCAATAGAGAATCTTACCCGGGAGCGCCTAGACGTGCCCCCGCGCAACTTGCGGACGATATATACCTTACCTACCGACGAACCCAACTGAGGTGCCGCGCTCGGCGACCGATACATACATACGCTTGAACGGTATTTACTACCGTTCACCGAATTCGTTGACAAACGATTCGCCAGACAGTATGTATCGGCGAGGTGAGATATCAGTCTTCGTCAACCCGCAGGATAGCAGGGTTTTCGCTTGGGTTAGTCAAACGTTTTAGCGTTAATAAAACCCGAAACCAGCAGGCAATCATGGCGAAATAAATGGTTGAAAATCGCGCAATCATGTATATCAGTTGTTTGGCTCGTGTTTAGCTATCGGAATGGCCAGCCGCCGCCTCGGCGCGCTCGGCATTCCATGCAACGAGCGCCTCGTAGACCGCCTTGGCAACATCGGCAGGTATGCCGCGAACTTCCGCGATCTCTTGCTCGCTCGCCGCGCGCAAACGCTTCATCGAGCCAAAATGGCGCATAAGGGCACGTTTTCTGGTGGGTCCCACGCCTGGAACGTCATCGAGTACCGAAACCGTCATGGCTTTATCGCGCAACTCGCGATGGAACGTGATGGCAAAACGGTGCGATTCATCGCGAACCTGTTTAATTAGATAGAGCGAAGCAGACCCGGTCGGCAGCACGACGGGAGTCTCGTCCCAAGGCACGAAAACTTCCTCATCGGCCTTCGCCAAGCCACAAACCGGTATATCGAGCCCAAGAGCCTCAAGTTGCTTGATCGCAGCGGTCAATTGCGGCTTACCGCCATCGACAACGAGCAAATCGGGGCACGAGCCAAAGCGCTCGTCGACCATGCGCTCGGGAGCATAGCGTCGTCCCAAAACCTCGGACATCGACACGAAGTCGTTTGCCTCGTCCAATTCGGCCTGAATTTTAAAACGACGGTACTGGCTCTTGTCGGCGCGTCCGTTGGTAAACACCACCATCGAGGCGACCGTAAAGGTTCCATGCAGCGTCGAGATATCGAAGCACTC
>USEK01000025.1 GCA_900553705.1 uncultured Collinsella sp. | reverse complement strand
ACACTCGACTAGTCGTCGGCAGCGTCAGATGTGTATAAGAGACAGATTACGGACCTCCCTGGCATCTACTCGCTTTCCCCCTACAGCCCCGAGGAGCAATGCTCGCGCGATTACCTCATGAGCGGCGAGCCCGACGTTGTCGTCCAAGTCGTCGATGCCACCAACCTCGAGCGCAACCTGTACCTGGCGCTTCAGGTTATCGAGACCGGCCTGCCCGTGGTCGTTGCCCTCAACATGGCCGACTTGGTCGAGAAGAATGGCGACAAGATCGACATTGACAAGCTTTCCAAGAAGCTCGGCTGCCCGGTCATGATGATCTCGGCTCTTAAGAACAAGGGTATCAAGGAGCTGTTCGAGCAGGTTAAGAAGTCCGCCGCTTCCAAGGGCCAGGTGCCGGAGCACAAGTTCGACTCCTCCATCGAGGACGTTCTGGACCACATCGAGAACAACCTTCCGGCGAGCGTTCCCGCCAACAAGCGCCGCTACTACGCTGTCAAGCTGTTTGAGCGCGACGCGGACGCCTGCAAGCTCATCAACCTCACTAAGGAGAAGGCTGCTCGCGTAGAGCAGCTGGTCGCCCAGTGCGAGCAGGATTGCAATGACGACGCCGAGTCCATCATCACCGGTGAGCGCTACGGCGTGATCGCGCACATCATCGACGAGTGCCTCACCAAGGCCCCGGCCAAGATGAGCACCTCCGAGAAGATCGACCGCGTGGTTACCAACCGTATTCTGGGCCTGCCGATCTTTGTCGTCATCATGTTCTGCGTGTACTACATCGCCGTTTCTACCTTGGGCGGCACGGTGACCGACTTCACCAACGACCAGCTCTTCGGCACCGACGGCTGGTATGTGCTCGGTCAGGGCCGCGACGCCTACGACGCGGCCGTCGAGGCTGCGGGCGACAATGCCGACTCGGTCGACCCGGCACAGTACGGCCCCTATGTCCCGGGTATCACCACCATGGTCCACGACGCACTTGTGGCGGGTGGCACCGAGGACGGTGGCCTGGTCGATTCGCTGGTCTGCGACGGTATCGTCGGCGGCCTGGGCGCCATTTTCGGCTTTGTGCCGCAGATGTTCCTGCTGTTCGTTATGCTGTCCTTCCTGGAAGACTGCGGCTATATGGCCCGCGTCGCCTTCATCATGGACCGCGTGTTCCGCCGCTTTGGCCTGTCCGGTAAGTCCTTCATTCCTATGCTCGTGTCTTCGGGCTGCGGCGTCCCCGGCGTCATGGCCACCAAGACCATCGAGAACGAGAAGGACCGCCGCATGACGGTCATGACCACCACGTTCATTCCCTGTGGCGCCAAGCTGCCGATCATCGCCCTGCTCATGGGCTCCATCATCGGCGATTCTTCCACCACCGCCGCGTGGATCAGCCCGCTCTTCTACTTCCTGGGCGTCTTTGCCGTCATCGCCTCGGGCCTCATGCTCAAGAAGACCAAGCTCTTCGCCGGTCGCCCGACGCCGTTCGTTATGGAGCTTCCCGCCTACCACTTCCCGGCGATCCGCTCTTGGGCGCTGCACGTGTGGGAGCGCTGCTGGGCCTTTATCAAGAAGGCCGGCACGGTCATCTTCGCGTCCACTGTCGTGGTTTGGTTCCTGTCCAACTTTGGTAGCTACAACGGTTCCTTTGGCTTCCTGCCTGCGATGGACGGCATCCCCGAGGAGTTCATGGACTACTCCGTGCTTGCCATGCTCGGCAACCTGGTCGCTTGGATCTTCGCCCCGCTCGGCTTTAGCACCTGGCAGGCAACCGCGCTGACTGTCTCTGGCCTTGTCGCTAAGGAGAACGTCGTCGCCACCGCCGGATCGCTGCTGTCCGTCGCCGACGCGGGCGAGACCGACCCGAGCCTGTGGACCGCGTTTGCCGGCATGTTCCCCACCATGGGCGCTTGCGTTGCCTTTGGCGCGTTCAACCTGCTGTGCGCTCCGTGCTTTGCCGCCATTGGCACCATCCGCAACCAGATGGATTCCGGCAAGTGGACTGCGATTGCCATTGGCTACGAGTGCGCCTTCGCTTGGGTGATCGGCCTGTTCATCAACCAGTTCTACAACCTGCTTGTGTTGGGACAGTTTGGTATCTGGACGATTGTGGCCATCGTGCTGCTGGTTGCGATGCTCTTCCAGATCTTCCGTCCCATGCCCAAGCATGCATGGACCGACGAGGACGAGACCAACACTGCTTCCTCCGCAGTTTCCGCTTAAGTCCGAATAAGGATTAACCCCTTTCCACGAGCCCGGGTGTCCCAGCGACACTCGGGCTTTTTGGTGGGGGGGGGGGAGATGTGGCGTTTCCGCAGATAAAACCGACCAAAATAAACCTGTCCCTTTTTGGTAGGTGGAGAATGGGGTAAAGTAAGTGGCGGTTAACTAGAGGAGGCTTGCTATGGCACCTATCGATATTGTTGTACTGGCTGTTATCGGTATTGCGTTTGTCGCGGTATGCGTGCGCATCTACCGCAAGGGTACCTGCGCCGACTGCGCTCAGGGTGGCGTTTGCACGGGGCATTGTTCCAACAAAAAGACGTGCGCCGCGCTTAAGGGCGTAGACAAAATCGCCGAAGACTTGGGCCGCGGTATTCATTAGTCGACCGGCGTTTGGGCATGTTTGACTACGGATACGGCAGTTGCTGATACGATAAGTACGTTAGCAACTGCCGCCGAGCGGCTCAAACGAAAGGAAGCCTGTATGGAGTCCTCCGCCTACCCGATGCTCTTTAGTCCGATCAAGGTCGGTACGACCGAGGTCAAGAACCGCGTCTTTATGCCGCCGGTGTCCACGAACCTGGCCGATCATGGCTATGTGACCGACGACTTGGTCGATCATTACCGTGCCCGTGCCAAGGGCGGCGTTGGCCTCATCATTACCGAGGTCGTGACGGTCGAGCCCACCTATACCTATCTGCCGGGTGACATGTGCTGCTACGACGACACGTTTATCCCCGGTTGGGAAAAGCTCGCCGCGGCCGTCCACGAGTACGGCTGCAAGATCATGCCGCAGCTCTTCCACCCCGCCTACATGGCCTTTAACATCCCGGGCACGCCGCGCCTGATTGCTCCGTCCTTTGTGGGCCCGTCCTATGCTCGCGAGGCGCCGCGTCCCATCACGGTCGATGAGATTCACGAGCTCACGCATCAGTTTGGCGACGCTGCCGTGCGTATGCAGAAGGCCGGCGTCGATGGCGTCGAGGTCCATGCGGCGCACGCCCACGGCATGCTCGGCGGCTTTTTGACCCCGCTCTACAACAAGCGTACCGATGAGTACGGCGGCTCGCTCGACGCCCGCATGCGCTTTTTGCTCGAGGTCATCGCCGAGATTCGCGAGCGCTGCGGCAAGGACTTTATCATCGACGTTCGTATCTCGGGTGATGAGTACACCGATGGCGGCCTGACCCTCAACGACATGATCTACGTCTCGCGTCGCCTGGAGAAGGCCGGCGTCGACATGATTCACGTGTCGGGCGGCACCACCATCAAGCGCGGCTCTGCGATTCCCGCCGCCGGCACGCAGCAGGCCTCGCACGCCGCTTGCTCGCGTGAGATTAAGAAGCACGTGAACATTCCCGTCGCCACCGTCGGCCGCATTAACGAGGCATGGATTGCCGAAGAGCTGATCGAGGACGGCGCTGCCGACATCTGCATGATGGGTCGCGCCAATCTGTGCGATGCCGAGTTCTGCAACAAGGCCGCTGCCGGCAACGCCGACGACATCCGCCCCTGCATCGGCTGCCTGCGCTGCCTGAACGGCATTATGTTTGGCAAGCGCATCTCCTGCACCGTCAACCCGGACGTGGAGCGCGACGAGGCCGGCTACGAGCCTGCCGCTGAGGCCAAGAACGTACTGGTTGTGGGCGCCGGTCCCGCGGGCATGGAGGCGGCGTTCATTGCCGCCAAGCGCGGTCACAACGTGGTGCTCGTGGATAAGCAGGACGAACCGGGCGGCGAGATGCGTATCGCAGCCGTTCCGCCGGCAAAGCAGGAACTCACCCGCGTGATCAAGTATCAGTATCGTCGCCTGGCCGAGGCCGGCGTGAAGTGCGTATTTGGCACCGAGCTTACTGCCGAGGACATTCAGCGTGACTACGCCGGCTACGAGGTCGTCCTGGCTTATGGCGCCGAGCCCATCGCTCCGGCCTTCATGCAGGGCTTTAAGCAGGTTATGACGGCCGACGACCTGCTGGGCGGCAAGGCTTTTCCGGGCAAGAAGATCGTCATCGTGGGCGGCGGCACCGTCGGTTGCGAGACGGCCGACTACTTGGCCCCGCTGGTCAATGATCTGTCGCCGGCCAACCGCGATGTCACCGTCATCGAGATGACCAAGACGCTCGCCGCCAACGAGGGCGGTGCCGGCCGCGCGGTGCTCATCACGCGCATGCTTTCCAAGGGCGTTCACGTGCTGACCGAGGCCAAGGTGACCGAGATTACCGAGGACACCATCAGCTACGAAAAGGACGGCGAGGTCCACACCATCACCGGTGCCGATACGCTGGTGCTTGCCATGGGCTATCGTCCCAACACCAAGCTTGCCGACGACCTTGCCGCTGCCGGCGTTACCACCCACGTGCTGGGTGACGCCAACAAGTGCGGCAACATCCGCGACGCCATCGGCGACGGTTACAGGGTTGCCTGCGAGCTCTAGTCAACCCCTTGGTGCATGGGGGCCAGGTTACTTTGCGCTAAGTTGATGCATGTAAACCTGACCCCATTGACGAGGTTGCCGCCATCCCAGGGCGGCTACATGGAGTAGCGCCCGTGCGCATCGATTCCCTCTCATAGATGTGCGGCACAAAGAACCCCGAGCTCACACGAGCTCGGGGCCTTTTTCGTCTGGATTGGGGACGCATAGCCGGACGAAAGCGTGTTGCGTTTGGCGTAAAACCATACGAAAGTGCAATTTGCGTCTTATTTCCGAACGTAAAACAGACGAAAACCGTTTACGTCTGCTTTAAATCCGTACGAAAACGGTTTTCGTCTTGCAGGGCAGTTGCCGTTTCTACAGTTCAACTTCCAGTTCGGCTTTGTGTTCGCAGAGGTAGTCGCGCATGTAGGGGATGGCAAATGAGACCTTGCCGTACGAAGGAGCCTCGATAATCGATTCTCTTAACAGGCGGCTGCGGACGGAGCTCACCTGTTGAGGCGTTTTGTTTAGGGCATCGGCAACCATGCTGGTTGAGCTCGTCTGCCCCAAAGACGCCATGCTCAGCAGATAAGCGATGCACGTGGGCGGAATGCGCTGCAGCGCGGGCTCAATCACCATGGCGCAGAAGCGTTCGCGTGCCGTTGCAATGCCACGCTCGGCTTCTTCTTCTCCAATAATCGCTGTATGTGCGCGTCTTGCCAACTGCCATGCGTAGTATCCAACGAGTTGGATCATGAAAGGATAGCCTTGCGTTGCCTCGGCAAGTTGGCCGGCAATACCTGGCTGCAACTCCATGCCAGACGCTTCAATGGTTTCCTCGAGGGAGTACGACACTTCGGTTACTGCCACAGCCTTCAGATCAAAGGGGAGGGCACGGCGCAAAAACGTAAGTGTCTTTCCGTTGATGATGCTTTCAATCATCGAAGGCAGCCCAGCAAAAACAAAGGCGATATCAAGGTCTTCGCCGATAACCTGCTGAATCGCAATGGAGAGCGTTCGGACCTCATCGAGCTCTGCGTCTTGAACTTCGTCGAGAGTGATGAGCAGGCCATTTCCATTCTTGGATATTGTCTGTCTCATGGTGTCGCGTAGCGATGGGCCGATTCGCTCAATATCTATGCTGCCGATGGATATGCCAGCTACGGTGGGCTCAAATCTGGCGTGCTTGGCCTGGAATTTGGGCTGCAGCTGTTCGAGAATGCGCTGACAAAGTCCCTCGGTTGCGACCTCTTTTATGACCGTCCAGCCACGGCTTTGCGCCAAACGTGAGCACTCGTCAAGGAGGACCGTCTTGCCCGTTCCACGGACGCCGGCTATGCGCATTAGGCGCCCCGGGGCACCAGGCCCGTTGGCGAGGCCTTCACTGAATTCTTCGAGTACATCTTCGCGGCCGATAATCGTGGGAGGTGTTTTACCTGCTGTGGGCTTAAAAGGGTTTGTTTGCATGTGAGCCACCTTTGCTCAAGATATAGCAAGATATAGCAAGATATAGCAAAGTATAGCAAGATATAGCAAAGTATAGTGAGATATAGCAAAGTAAGCGCTACTCGCGGGTTTTGCGGTGGTGCTATTTTCCAAATGCCGCGCGGATAAAGCGCTGGGCGAACAGCTTGTTGGCAACTCACGAGGGCTCGGGGTGCCAATTTGGGGTGCAGTAGTGCTGCGCCACGAAAAGGGCCTATCTACTACGTTTAAGCCGCAGGGGTCAACCATAGTCGGCTTTTTCGAAAATCGACAAGCTCTCTACCAGCGGTTTTGTTTTCGCACTTTTCAGCATGGTCTGGGCTCTCCGCGTTAACGTAGTAGATGGGCCGCTTTTGTGGCAAGGGGCCGACCTGCGGCCCGGGGTGGCCAAAAAGCCCCGTCCCAAAAAGACTGTTGGAAGTTGCGGTGGAATAGTTCCTGTTTTTGCTGCTGAAGGCTTTGAGCAGGAACTATTCCACCGCAACTTATGAGGGGGCGGGGGATGCGATAGTATTACGGGTGATATTCGACAAACCGTGGGCTTCATCCGAGGGCTTTATGGAACAACACCAGCATTATCAGAGCCTGCAAGATCAGGCATACAACGCACTGCGGTCCAAGATCATCTATGCCGAGCTCAGGCCCGGCACGCGCCTTTCGGCGATTGGTCTGGAAAAGGAGACGGGAATCGGGCGCACGCCCATTCGCGAGTCCTTTGTGCGCCTGCGTGAGCAGGAGCTGGTGGAAACGCGTCCCAAAAGCGGCACCTATGTCTCGAAAATCAGCATGGAGCGTGCCGAGAATGCCTGTTTCTTGCGCGAGAAACTCGAGAGAAGCGTGCTTATTAAATGCTGCTCTGCCGCCACACCCGAGCAGAAGTGTCGGCTCGAGCAGATTCTTGCCGAGTCCGAGTCGCTCGACCATAGCGAGACGCGTCGTTTCTTTGATCTGGACAACCTGTTCCATGAGACATGTTTTGAGATTGCCGGTCGTCACATGTTGTGGGATTGGATGAAGAGCATCAACACGCATTTTGAGCGATACAACTGGTTGCGTATGGTGTCGCAGGATTTGGATTGGGAGCCGATTCGTCGGCAGCATCGCCGGATTCTCGAGGCCATTAAGAGGGGCGATACCGACGCGGCGAGCTATCTGGCAGAGACACACCTGCACCTGATGCCCGAAGAGCAAGGTCCGGTTATCGCCTTGCATCCCGACTATTTTGAGCTGTCCAAAGACTCGGCCATCTAATCAATCCCCATATAAGTTGCGGTGAAATAGGGACTGTTTTGCGGCCTAGGTGGCGCAAACAGTCCCTATTTCACCGCAACTGCGTTGGGGCACATCGGGGCACGAAAAAGCTGCGGCGCCGCTTGGAGGAAAAGACCGGAAGCAAGGGTCCATTCCTCCAGACGGCACCGCAGCTGTTTTGGTGGCTCGGCTTTTGTCGAAGTGACTTAGTTGAGCGCGACGGCCAGCCGAGTAGGCAAAGCGGCTTGGAGGCGTGTCGCTTCCGTCACGTTCTATCAGCATACAAGACGGTTTTGGTTCTTGTTCGTGACGGAAACGGCGCGCTTCCGAGCCGCTTTAAAAGAAAGGGGGCGAGGTTTAGGGCACGCCCCCTTTCACGATAGAGAGCTAAACCTAGCCGCGGACCTTCTCGACGACGTCCATGGCCTCGTGGGCGATCTGCTCGACCTTGGAGAAGTCGCCGTCGGCAAACAGGGCCGGCTTGACCATCCAGGTGCCACCGCAGGCGATGATGGCGGAGGAGCTCAGGTACTCCTCGACGTTGGCGGTGCTCACGCCGCCGGTAGGCATAAAGCGGTGACCGACAAACGGAGCGGCGAGGGCCTTGATGGTGTTCAGGCCGCCATACTGGGACGCGGGGAAGAACTTGGTGACCTTGAGGCCCAGGTTCTCGGCTGCGGTGACCTCGGAGGGGGTTACGGTGCCGGGAAGGACAGGCAGGTCGATGTCGATGCAGTGCTTCACAACGTCCTCGTTGTAACCCGGGGAGACGATGAACTTGGCACCGGCTGCGCGGGCCTGCTCAACCTGCTCGACGGTCAGGACAGTGCCGGTGCCAACGCACATCTCGGGCTCGGCCTCGGCCATAGCGGCGATGCACTCGGCGGCGCAGGCGGTGCGGAAGGTGACCTCGGCGGACTTCATGCCAGCTGCCATAAGGGCGTGGGCGAGCGGAGCGGCGTCCTCGACCTTGTCGAGCACGACGACCGGCACGATGCCCAGGGACTCAAGCGTGGTGTAGAACTGATCGAACATAATGTTCCTTTCGATGTATGGCGCGCATGGGCGCGTGATTGCCAAATATGCTGGTCAGGAGCCGATTTTGGATTGGTTATCGGAGGCACTGCTTGGGGTTCAAGCAATTCCAAAACCAGCTGCTCGACCAGTCATGTAGGGAATGCCAGGCAAAACCGGAATGGGACTGGTGGTTTTGTCCGGCCGGAGGAATCGGGGAGCGGGCCGCAGGGGTATGGGATTGGAAAGCTGCGGCCCGCGGAATGGAGACGGACTAGCGCGCGACGCGGGTGCCACCGTCGGCGGCGGATGCCACGGCTGCGATCTCGTCTGCGGTCACCAAGTTGGAATCGCCCTTGATGGTGAGCTTGAGGATCGAGGCTGCAATCGCGTAGTTGACGGCGTCCTGCGGGTCAAAGTCGTTGATGAGGGCATGGACGAAGCCGGCGTTGAAAGCGTCGCCGGCGGCAACGCCCTCGAGCACGTGCACATCGTGAGCAGGGGAGAACCAGTACTCGCCGCTCTCGGCGTCAAAGAGCATGCCCATCCAGATGGAGCGCTCGACGCAAGAGATGTTGCGGACGACCGAGGCGACCTTTTTGCAGCCGTACTCGGTGCAGATCTGACGGGCCATCTCGACGTAGGTGTCGCGCTCCTCGATGCCATGGGCAAGGGAACCAGAGACGCAGGTCATGCCGAGGCCGGCGGGCGCATCCTCGTCGTTGGCGATGCAGATGTCGACGAGCGGCAGGAGTTCCTTCATGGTGGCCTGCGACTTCTCGGGCGACCACATCTTGCCGCGATAGTTCACGTCGCACACGGTGGTGATGCCCTTGGCGCGGCAGGCGGCGAGCGCCTCCTTGCAGGCGGCGGCCATCTCATCGGAGACGGCGGGGGTCACGCCGGAGAAATAGAAGACATCGATGCCCTTGAGGATCTCGTCCCAGTCAAAGACGTCGCGTTTGGCCATGTTGATGGCAGAGAACTTGCGGTCGTAGACGCAGCCGTTGCCGCGCTGCGAGGCGCCGACCTCAAACACATAGGAGCCAAGACGGTCGCCCTGACGCACGACGCGCGTTGTGTCGACGCCGTAGGCCTTCAGCGAGCGCAGCGCGCACTCGCCTAGGCGGTTGGCCGGGACAACGGATACGTAAGCGGCCTTGTCGCCTTGGTAGGCCAGGGAAAGAGCGGTGTTGGCCTCGGCGCCACCGTAGCGGACGTCAAACTCGGTTGCCTGCTCAATGCGCAGATGATCTTTGGGCGAGAGCCTCATCATGATTTCGCCGAAGGTAAGAACCGTTTTACCCATGGTCGCGCAGCTCCTTCTTGCTCGTGCGTACACCTTTGATATGGCGTTGGCGCGGAGGTGCCAAGACGGTAGGGTACATCTTTGCACCTCCGCGCCAACGCTTGCCGAAATCGGTTTACGAAATCGGTTTCGTTTCGAGTTGTAGTATACTCACCTACAGCGTTTTGCAAGCGAGATTTTTAAAAAAATGCCTAAAATGGCTCAGACTGCTGACAATTGGGAAACGGGGTGCGCCATGGCGCAGATGAGAATCAAGGACATTGCCGCCGAGGCGGGTGTGAGCCCGGCCACGGTCTCGCGCTATCTCAACAACCGTCCCGGGCAAATGACCGAGGAGACCCGCGCCCGCATCGCCGAGGTCATCGAGCGCACCGGCTATCGCCCACGTGCTGCCGCGCGCAATCTGCGCAGCTCGCGTACCAACCTCATCGGTGTGATCCTGGCCGACATCGCCAACCCGTTCTCGAGCGCCATGCTTGAAGGACTTTCCGCCAGCGCCGCCGCGCGCGGCTGCTCGCTCATGACGGCCATTAGCGGCAACGACCCCGCTAAGGAGGCCGAGTCGCTCGCCAGACTTATCGATGCTGACGTGGACGGCCTGGTCGTCAACACCTGCGGAGGCAACGACAAGGCGATCGCCGCGGCCGCGGGGCGCCTGCCCGTTGTGCTGCTCGACCGCGACGTTGCCGACGGCGGTGTCGATCTGGTGACATCTAACAACCGTGAGCTGGTCGCTGGCCTGGTAGACGCCTTGACCGCCGCTGGCAGCGAGCGCCTGTGCCTGCTCACCGAGGCAAGCGACGACAGCCCCGTGCGTCGCAAGCGCGCCGAGGCCTTTACCGACGAGCTTTTGCACCGCGGCCTTGCCGGCGAGGTCGTCACCCTGGCCGACGGGGGCGCCACGGGCGTCGGCCGCCTGGACGAGACCATCCGCGGCTATGCAGGTAAAAAGCTCGGCCTCATTGCTGTCAACGGCTTGGTTTTCCTGCGTCTGACCGAGGCGCTAGCGCAGCTGGGACCCTCGCTGCCGGCGGGGCTCAAGATCGCGACGTTTGACGACTACCCCTGGAACCATGTGCTCTTTGGTGGCGTGACCACGGCCGCGCAGGACACCCTCACCATTGCCGAGCGCGTAGTCGAGCGCCTTTCCGAGCGCATCGACGTTGTTACCACCACCGTGGGCGAGGCCGCAAAGCTCGCCCCCAAGCGCATCGAGATTCCCGGCCACATCGAACACCGCGCTTCGACCTCGCGCTAGCCGCTCGTTCGCAACTGCCTGTTCGCACACGTTTTTTGAGCGCTTGATACGCTTTAACCCTGCGGAAACATTTTTCTGCGATAGTATCTGCGATATAGACCAGTCGAAACCCGCCCGAAAGAAAGGGGAGCGACATGAACCAGCAGAACATCGATTACGTACTCCGCTCCGTAGAGCAGCGTGACATCCGCTTTGTTCGTCTGTGGTTTGTCGACATTCTCGGCCGCCTCAAGAACTTTGCCATTAGCCCCGAGGACCTCGAGGTCGCTTTTGAGGAGGGTATTGGCTTTGACGGCTCCGCTATCGAGGGCTTTGCCACGCCCGAGGAAGCCGACATGCTGGCGTTCCCCGATGCTTCGACCTTCCAGATTTTGCCGTGGCGCCCGAGCCATAATGGCGTCGCCCGCGTGTTCTGTGACGTGTGCACTCCCGATCGCAAGCCGTTTGCCGGCGACCCGCGCGATGCCCTGCGCCGCATGTTCCGCAAGGCCGAAAAGGCCGGCTATCTGCTCAACGTGGGCGCCGAGCTGGAGTATTACTACTTCCCCGACGAGCATACCCCCGAGCCGCTCGACAACGTGGGCTACTTTGATCTTTCGGTGAGCGATGCCGCTCGCGACCTGCGCCGTAACACGGTCCTCACGCTGGAGAAGATGTCCGTGCCCGTGGAGTACACCTTCCATGCCGCCGGCCGCTCGCAGCACGGCATGAGCCTGCGCCACGCCGAGGCCCTGAGCATGTCCGACGCCATCACCACGGCAAAGCTCATCATTAAGCAGCAGGCTTACGAGAGCGGGTGCCACGCCTCCTTTATGCCCAAGCCGTTGGCGGGTGAGGACGGCAGCGCTATGTTCCTGTGCCAGTCGCTGTTCGACCACGACGGCAACAACGTCTTTTGGGGCGAGGACGACGAGAAGTACCACCTCTCCGATATCGCCAAGCACTACATGGCCGGCATCCTGGCGCACGCGCGCGAGATCAGCGCTATCACTAACCCCACGGTCAACTCGTATAAGCGCATCACCACGGGTGGCGACTCCGTGCCGCAGTACGCCACGTGGGGCCTGCGCAACCGCGCGAGCATGGTCCGCATCCCGGTCTACAAGCCCGGAAAGCAGCTGTCCACGCGCATCGAGCTGCGCAGCCCCGACCCCATGGCCAACCCGCACCTGGTCAATGCCGTCACGCTAGCGGCCGGTCTGGACGGCATCGAGCGCAAGCTGGAACTCCCGCCCGAGGCAACTGCCGAGACGCTCAAGCTTACCGACCGTCAGATGGTCGAGGCCGGCTACACGCCGCTGCCGCGCTCGCTCAAAGAGGCACTCGACGTGTTTGAGGACTCGCAGTTTATGAAGGATGCCCTCGGCGAGCACATCCACAGCTTCTTCCTCAAAAAGAAGCGCGCCGAGTGGCATAAGTTTGAGTCTACGATCACCGAGTGGGAGATCAAGCACTACCTGGCGAACTCCTAATCACGCTGGCTTGTTCCAGTACGATTGAGCTCATTTCTTTGGAGGCCGATATGTCCGAAAAGAGTGCCCTGTTCATGGCGCGCACGACGCGCTTCCACGAGTTTGCCCGCAGCTTGACGACCACCCTGGGTGTCGAGGTGAGCCTGGCAACCCCCGATTCGCCGACTGCGGCGCACGACTTTGACCTGCTGATCCTCGATTTCGATGGCATCCGCAGCGACCGCATCGATCAGATTGCCAAATGGCTCGACGACCGCGGCGGCGTCCCCATGCTGGTGATCGTTGACGACGAGGCGCTTAGCACCCTGCGTCTGCCGAACCACGCGCATGCCGACTTTGTATGCCCCACGGCGACGCCCAACGAGCTTAAGGCTCGTGCGCAGCGCCTGATGGGCGAGGAGGAGACCGTCACCGCCGACGATGTGCTCAACATCGACAACCTTGAGATTAACCTGGCTACCTACCAGGTGACGCTCGATGATGAACCCCTGTCTCTTATACACATCTCCGAGCCCACGAGACGTAGAGGAATCTCG
>USEK01000024.1 GCA_900553705.1 uncultured Collinsella sp. | reverse complement strand
ACGAGATTCCTCTACGTCTCGTGGGCTCGGAGATGTGTATAAGAGACAGAGACAAGGTTGTTCAATGACAGGGAGGCATATATGGCAATCAAAGCCATCGCGATGGATATCGACGGTACGCTCACCAACGATCAGAAAGTGATTAGCCCGCGTACGCGCGAGAAGCTGCTCGCGGCGCAGGAGTCGGGCATTAAGCTCATCTTGGCTTCGGGCCGTCCCGCATGGGGACTGCACGCCTTGGCGCAGGAGCTCGACCTTCAAAACCATGACGGTCTGCTGGTTGCCTTTAATGGCGCGCATGTGGTCGACGCTCAGACCGATGAGGTCCTTTTTGACCAGGCTATGCCGGCTGACGAGCTGCACCGTCTGATTGATCACCTGCGTAATTTTGACGTGATCCCTATGATTTCGCTCGGTCGCGATTTGCATGTCGTGGATTCGTATCACTGCATGATCACGCTGCCTGACGGCTCGCAGAAAAACATCGTCAAATACGAGCGCGATGCGTGCGATCTTAAGATTCGCGAGGTGGAGAGCCTGCATGAGGTCGCTGATGCTTATCCCGTGGACAAGCTGCTGACGGCGGGCGATCCGGCCTACCTGCAGGCGCATTACGAGGAGATGTATGCGCCCTTTAAGCAGACGCTTTCGGGCATGTTTACGGCCGACTGGTACTTTGAGTACACGGCGCCCGGTATCGACAAGGCCCGCGCACTCGAGGGTGCCCTGCCCAAGCTCGGCATCGATGCCAGTGAGGTCGTATCGTTTGGCGACGGCCAGAACGACAAGTCCATGATTGAGTGGGCCGGCACCGGTGTTGCCATGGGTAACGCCGTCGAAGAGGTTAAGGCTGTAGCCCAGATGGTGACCGCCGATAACAACGAAGATGGCATTGCGGTGGCGCTGGATAAGCTGCTGGGTTAGAATCGCCGATTAATGCATGGCTCGGGCGCCTGCTTGCGGGCGTCCTTTTGCTAGGGAGGGTGCCGTGTCCGCATTTCCGTTCGACGCCGTTATCTTTGACATGGACGGCGTCATTGTCGATACCGAGTATTACTACTTGGGCGAGACTGCCGCGTTTGCCAAGGAGCTTGGACTTAATCTGACTCAAGAGGAGTTGAATGGGCAGGTCGGTACCTCGCATCAGTTCTTCCTGCATATGCTGGTCGATTGGTTTGAGCGCGCCGGTAAGGGACACTTCACTGGCGAGGAGGCGTTGGCCCGTTGGGACGAGTGGGCGCATAAGCGTCCGCGTGACTATCAGGCTTTGATTAACCCAGGCGCCGTGGATACGATTCGAGAGCTGCCGCGCCGTGGCGTTCGCGTGGCGCTTGCCAGCTCGTCTCCCATGGTTAGCATCGAGGAAGTGCTCAACGCATGCGGGCTGTCTGATGCCTTTGAGTATGTGGTGAGCGGCGAGCAGTTTAAGGAGAGCAAACCCGAGCCCGACATCTACCTGCATGCGCTGGACCTGCTGGGGCTGCCCGCGAATCGCTGCTGCTGCGTTGAGGATTCGGTGCCCGGCATCACCGCTGGCAAGCGAGCCGGCCTGACAGTCATTGCCAAGCGCGAGGAACGCTTTGGCTTTAGCCAGGATGCCGCGGACAAGATTATCGACCAGCTGCCGGAGCTGCTCACGCTTTCTTAGGAGCGCGGTAGTTGCGCGTTTTTCGGGTCTGATGAGTAAATAGCCAACATTTTGGTGCGACACCTAGCATACTTTAAGCTAATGCGGGCTTAAGGGCTTGTTGAATGCCCCTGAGCCCGCTTTAGACTTAATCGTGCTTGGAGAGGGTATATGCCACCGACTGAAGGGCTAACTGACGGTAAAGCAGCGATACCGCTGTACCAACAGGTTATCGATATCATTAAAAACGAAATCAACTCCGGCGCCTACAAGGCAGGCGCGCGGATACCCAACGAATTCGAATTGGCTGAGAGCTATAAAGTTGGCCGCGTTACCGTGCGACGTGCTATTGAGGAGCTCGTCCAGCAGGGCTATCTAACGAAGCGACAGGGGAAAGGCACGTTTGTCAATGCCCCCAAGCTCAAGCGCAAGATTCGCCAGAAGGATGACGTTCAGAGTTTTTCGGACGCATGCCGCGTTAACGGAATGGAACCGGGGGCGTGTGTCATTTCGAGAAAGATACTGCCGGCGGATTCCACCGAAGCACATTTCTTTGGTGTTCCCGTTGGAACTGACTTGATTTGCGTTGAGCGCGTGCGTACTGCCGATGGCGTCCCCGTCATGCTTGAGAACAACATATACGTTTACGAGGACAACGCCTATCTATCAACGGCGCCTCTATCTAACCAATCCATTTTTGAGTTCGTGCGCAACCAGACTGGCCGCATGCCCGCGTTTACCGACCCGTGCACGCTCGAGATCGCGTGCGCATCGCCCGAGGTCGCTCGGTTGCTGGCGGTTCCCGTTGGCGAACCCTTGTTTTATATGGAAGCCTTCTTTTTCGATGAGCAACGGCGGCCGTTTATCATCGGTCGTCAGCGGATCGTTGGGTCTCGCTACGTTTTTGACATCTAGGACATTGCGAATGGAAACGCCCGGTGGATCATCTCACCGGGCGCTTCCATACCGTTCACGGCGCGAACGCGACCGTTCAACCGCGTTGCGGCAATCAGTTTGAAATTATCTTGATGACGGGAAAAGCTGCTGGTAATCTATAGAACGTCATAGAACGTTTGCCTTATGCAAGCGTTGAAGCGAGATGCGATGCAGTCTCGAGTTCTTTGGAGGTATCTATGTCAGATACGAAGGCGAAGAAGACAAACAGACGTTTTAAGTTCAAATTACCGCATGTCTATACGATCATGTTCTTGCTGATCGTTGTCTTTGCGGTCCTGACTTGGATCGTTCCCTCGGGTCAGTATCAGCGCAAGACGATTTCGACAGCGGCGGGCGAGCGCGAAGTCGCCGTTGCTGGAACCTATGAACAGGTCGATAAGAACTACACCGATTCCGAGACCGGCGAGACCATCAATCTGGGTCAGGATATCTTCGCGGTCCTGCAAGCGCCCACTAAGGGCATCCAGGAGGCTGCCGACGTCGTTGCGTTCGTCTTATTGATTGGCGGATCGTTCGCAATCATCACCAAGACCAACGCTTTGAATGCCGGCATGAGCCGTGTGATTAAAAAGCTCAAGAACAAGGACATCCTCATCATTCCCATTACGATGACGTTGCTGTCCATTTGCGGCACTACGTTTGGCATGTCTGAGGAAGCCCTGCCGTTCTATGCCATCTTCATTCCCATCATGATGGGTATCGGTTATGACTCGATGACGGCATTCATCATCTGCTTCCTTGGTCCTAACCTGGGATATTGTGCTTCGACCATCGACCCGTTTAATGTTTTGATCGCCCAGGGCATCATTGGCATCGAGGGCAATCCTCAGCTGTGGCTGCGCGCCGTTTCTTGGGTCATCTTTACTGCCGTCGGTATCGCATGGGCCATGCGCTACGCTATGCGCGTCAAGAAAAACCCCGAGTCGTCCATTACGTACGAGGACGACAAGCTCAAGCGTGTTGAGTTTTCCGTGACCGATGCCTCCATCGAGGAAGAGTTCACTACCCGTCAGAAGCTCGTACTTATCGATTTTGCCTGCGGTATGGGCATTATCGTCTGGGGTCTTGTTACCCAGGGCTGGTACATGAATGAGATTTCCGCCGTGTTCCTTGGCATGGGCTTGCTTGCCGGTATCCTGGGCGGTCTTGACCAGCAGACGATCGCTGAGGAGTTCGTTAAGGGTCTCGCCGATTTTGCGTACGCTGCTATCGTTATCGGTATCGCTCGCGGTATTCTGGTCATCGCCGAGGGCGGCATGATCATCGACACCATCCTCCAGGCGCTCGCTACTGCGCTCGCCGGTGCACCCGCTGCCGTCTACACCACGTTTATGTATATCGTCCTTGGCCTGCTCTCTTTGCTGGTTCCCTCGAGTTCTGGACTTGCGGCGCTCACCATGCCCGTCATGGGTCCGCTGACCGAGCTTATGGGCCTCAATCCCGAAGCTGCCGTTACCGCGCTCCAGTTTGCTAATCAGACCATCAACACCATCAGTCCCGTGGCGGGCATGACGGTCGCCGGCCTTGCCGTGGCTAAGATTTCGTTTGGCCAATGGTGGAAGACCATTTGGAAGTTCTTCATTTTCATGGTCGTCTTTGGCCTGATCGTAACGGCAATCTCTGGCATGCTTCCGGTGTAGGTGGTTGTGATGTCTGATCGTTTAACGGTCCTGACGTCTAAGAGCGTCTTTACCGGTACGGGGGACCTGCCGTTCGAAGGTTTCGTAGCGGTCCGTGGCAATCGAATTGAGGCGGTTGGCACCAAGTGTGAGGTAGCTTCGTATTTGACCCAAGCGGACGAGGTAGTTGATCTGGGCGACCGTACCGTCATGCCCGGCCTGATCGATGTGCATACCTTCTATACAGGCTGGGCGCTGCGGACGTTGGGGTCTGATCTGTCCGGCATCGCTGATGCCAAAGAGGCCGTGTCGCTCTTGCGTGCATGGAAAGAAGATCATCCGGATTGCGCGGCGGCTTTTGGCCACAGCCTACCCGAAACGTTGGCATCGGATGCCGAGAACGCAAATACGGCAGCTGTGTTTGACGATTGTTTTGGCGATATCCCTGTCGTCTGCTTTACACCGGGTGCGGAGACCTGCGTTCTCAATGCTGCCGCCAGTGCACGATACGGCTTTACACCCCAGGCGTGCTATGCCGAGAAGATCTGGCGCATGATGAGCGATTTCCTCGCGCTGCCCGAGGTACGTGCGGGGTATTCGGACTACATGAGCATGCTTAACGAGCGCGGCGTTACCGCCATCAAGGAGATGGCGTTTGATGACTACTACGGTTTTGCCGACGAAATGGCTCGCCGTGAGGAATCTGGTGAGCTGACGGTTCGCGTCTCTATGATGTCGCAGCCGGTGGGTGCCGGTGCAAATCTGGCATATGCCCGCGAGGCACGAGAGCGCTTCCGGGGACCGTTCGTTCGTTTTTCTGGCTTCAACCGTATGACCGATCGCGGCGTATGGGCGGGGCTTGCCGAGATGATTGACCCCTATGAGGACACGGCCGATGCGGGCGCTGCCGGCAAGACGGTTGTCGAGGAGCCCGAGTGGGATCTGATTGAGAACGAGCTGCGCGCAATTGATGCTGACGGCTTCCGATATTCCTTGCATTGCCAGGGCGATGGCGCCGTTCGTCGCACCGTGGCGCTCTATGCCTCGCTGCCTCGAGACGAGCATGGACGGTTGCTTCGCCGCCATGCGATTACCGATCTCGAGAACTCTGATCCGACCGATCTTGTCAAGTTTGGCAAGTTAGGTGGAATTTGCGAGGTCTATCCGCAGATTCTGACGCTGGACCGGCGCGAGGATTGCCTGTCGATGATGCGTCGACAAATTGGCAAGACGCGACTTTTGCACAGCTGGAATCGCCGCGGCATGGAAGATTCCGGATGCACGGTGTGCTGTGGTACGGATTTGCCGCTGCTGATTCCGAGCCTGGGCGAGTCAATCTACAGTGCGTGCGGCGGATACTTCGACGATGGACTGCCCGTGAATGAGGCCAACGCGCTGACGCTTGTCGAGCTCTTGCGTGCTTGGACTGCCGGGGGCGCGTACGATCTGATGCGCGAAGACGAGCTGGGTACGCTCGAGGTCGGCAAGCTTGCTGATATCTGCGTGCTCGATCGGGATGTGTTCGACCTCGATTATCGCGACGCACGCGATCTTTCGGTTGATATGACGATGTCGGACGGACAAATCGTGTTCGATCGAAATAAGGAGGCATAAGATGTCTGAATCCAAGCCGACGCTGCGCCGCGAACAGATTGCGGGCATGAATATCCACTACATCATGTGGTCGCTCGATTACTTCCTTGATGTGCAGCAGCGTTTGGGCTTTGAGTCCATTGAGCTGTGGTGTGCGGAGCCGCATGTGACACTCGACCATACGGGCTACTTTGAGGCCGAGGTCCTGGCGAAAAAAGCTGCAGACCGTGGGCTTAGGTATCGTACTCTGTGTCCCGAGAATGTTGTCTATCCTTGGCAATACTGCGCACGCAAACCGCTGCATGAACAGCGCAGCCTGGCGTACTTTAAGCACGGCATTGAGCTTGCCGAGGTACTTGGGTGCGACCGTATGTCCGTCAACTCGGGCTGGGGCGACTGGGACGAGGACCGCGAGGAAGCCTGGAAGCGCAGCCGCGAGCACATGTCCATTCTGGCGGAGTATGCCGGCGAGCACGGTCTGGTGCTTACGATGGAAAGCCTGCGTCCCGAGGAGAGCAACCTTGTGACGACGGTTTCCGATGCGAAGCGCATGATTGACGAGGTCGCGAGCCCGTACTTACAGCCCATGGTTGATACAACCGCGATGGGCGTTGCAGGCGAGACGCTCGAGGACTGGTTTGCCGCCTTTGGTGATGGGGCAATTCACGAGATGCACTTTATCGACGGTGATCCGTATGGCCATCTGGTGTGGGGCGATGGCAAGCACGATATGGACGCCTTCGTTGCCACGCTCAACGCCCATGGTTTCGACGGCATGCTGGGCCAGGAAATCACGGACGGTCGTTACTATGATGACCCGGCGGCGGCAGATGCCAAGAACATGGCCGCATTCGAGAAATATCTGATTGACTAAAACAACTATCGGCCACGCAACCAACGTCATTGATTGTGGACCAAACAAGAAAGGAACTGGATATGAACGCACACGACCTGATCAAAGAGGCAATTGCCGAGAAGGGCAAGTTCGACAGCGTCTACTGGATTGCTTGCGGTGGCTCCATGATCGATTTGATCCCGGCTCATGAGCTTCTGCAGCGCGAGGCAACCACCTTCACTTCGTATATCTATACGGCTCGCGAGTTTGATATCATGCGCCCGCGCCGCTTGGGTGAGAAATCCCTGGTCATTGCTTGCAGCCACAGTGGCAACACCCCCGAGGTCGTCGAGGGCTGTGAGATTGCCCTTGCTGCCGGCGCTACGGTGATCGCCCAGACCGACAACGCTGGATCCAAGATTGACTCCGGCAAGTGGACCACGTGGGTCTACCCGTGGGGCGAGGGCGTGCCGCAGGCCGAGGTCCCCGCTGGCATTTCGCTGTCGCTTGCGGCCGAGCTGCTCGATCAGCAGGAGGGCTACGCCGATCTTGCCGATATGTATGCCGGTATTGCCGAGATGGATAAGATTCTTCCCCCGGCACGCGAGAAGGTAAATGCCGAGCTGGGTGATCGCTTTGCCAAGCTTTGCCAGGAGCACGAGTTCTTCTATATTCTGGGCAGCGGTCCCAACTTTAGCCAGACCTACGGTTTCGCTATCTGCTCTCTTATGGAGATGCAGTGGCAGCACTGCAGCTACATCCACTCTGCCGAGTACTTCCATGGCCCCTTCGAGGCTACTCAGGATGGCGTTTTTTACTTCCTGCAGATGGGCTCCAGCGAGTGCCGTGCTATGGACGAGCGCGCCCTGGCGTTCCTTAAGACGCATACCGATACGCTGATGGTGCTCGATGCCAAGGAGTACGGTATGGAAGCCGTGCCGGCGAGCGTCCGTGCCTATCTGGACCCGGTGCTGTTCTACGCCATGAACTGCGAGCTGCGTGCCGCACGCGGCAAGGTGTTTGACCATGATCCCGATTTCCGTCGCTACATGGGCGTCGTCGAGTACTAGAAGGGGCAAAGGCCATGGCATTTAACGTTAACGCGCTCGGATTTGGCGACAACGTCGTCGATCGCTACGAGCATATCCACACCATGTATCCCGGCGGCAATGCGGTGAACTTCGCCGTTTATGCCAAGAAATGCGGTGCCGCACGCTCTGCATACATGGGCATTTTTGGCAATGACGCCGCTGCCGAGCATGTCATTGCAAGCCTCGAGGATGAGGGTATCGAGCTTGACAAGTGCGAGCAGATGATTGGCGAGAACGGAGCGGCTCGCGTGACCGTCGTTGACGGTGACCGTGTCTTCCTTGGCTCCAACGAGGGCGGTATCCGTGGCGATGCGCGCTATGTCCTCGATCGCTTTGACCTTGCGTACATGAAGCAGTTCGATGTGGTTCATTCGGGCAACTACTGCTTTACCGAGCGCGAGCTGCCCAAGTTGAAGGCTGCGGGCGTCACGGTCTCTTTTGACTTTTCGGACGACTCCACCGACGAGTACTACGAGCAGATTGCGCCCTACGTCGATTTCGCTTTCTTTAGTGCGGCGGATGCCGCGAGCGAGGACGAGATTCGCGAGCGTCTGGCATGGGTGAAGGGTCTGGGTCCGCGTTTTGTGTCGGCTACGGCGGGCGCCGAGGGCTGCATTGCTTACGACGGCGAGCGTTATTACCGCCAGCTGGCTAAACCGGTAACGGACATGAAGGACACCATGGGGGCGGGCGACTCGTTCCTCACCTCGTTTTTGATGTGCTATCTCGATTCCGTCAAGCGTGGTGAGGATGGCGCCGAGGCCATCGAGCGCGCGCTCGACTTTGCTGCCGGGTTTGCCTCGACCGTGTGCGGCATGGAAGGTTCTTGGGGCCACGGAGCACCAATCGTCGAATAGCCGAGCGGTCCCGGGGAGGTGCGGGTGCCTCCCCGGGACTCGGTGTGCAAAAAATGCCAAATATGAGTACTGTGACTAATTTAGTCGCAGCAAAATCAACCCCTTCAGATGTGATTTGAGCGTCTGGAGGGGTTTAAGATTTGCGAAAACGCAGGATGAATGACTGTAAAAGCTTTAATTAGCGGACAATCGAGGATTATTCTGGCGGTTGGGAAGTTAAAAGTAATGTATCCATTCCGGTAGCAGTACTCATATTTGGCATTTTTTGCCCACAGGGGTTAGCGAAGGTCAAATACAGAGCGCGCATTTGCTAAAACTGCCGACTCAATGTGCTTAGCGTCACAGTTTTTGAGTGAGGCAATGCGCATCGAGGTCCTTGTGAGCGATCTGATGAGCGACTGTGCGCTTGTTTCTGTGTTTGCCTCCGCCGGCGCATCGGTCTCGAGCAGTAAACGATCGAGTGGGATCTGTCGGGCGTATTCGCGACCGCGCTTGGTGGCGAGCATCCGCTCGTTCACGGAAAAATAACAGCCCGCATTACGCGCGCGGACGAGTTCGTCCGAAGTACCGCTAAACCAGTGGAAGATGATAGCGGGGGAGTCGGGGTTTGGGATGAGTAGTCCATGCGATTCGAGGACGTCCAGTACGGCTCCTGCTGAACGAACGGCGTGAATTGATATCACTCGCCCGGTAAGAGGATGCTGCACGAGTGTATCGCAGAGCCAGTCAAATGCCTGTATTTGTAGCGGCTCACTTAAGGCAAAACGAGCGGAAAAGTCAAGTCCGACTTCGCCGATGTAGCGCTCTTGGGCAGCAAACTCGCAAAGCAGGTTGACTTCGGCGGGACCGCAGCGGCCGTCGGCGAGCCACCAGGGGTGAAGCCCAACGCCGGCGATGATGCTTGGTTGGCGACGGGCGCGCTCGTTTGCGGCCGAAAAGTCGCGTGGGTCGACCCCGCAGTCAAAGAGCCCCAGACCCGACGCCGCCGACTCACTGGCTGCAGCATCGGGGCCGAGCATCAAATCAAGATGACAATGCGTGTCAAAGAATTGCGGTTCCATCGCAGGACATTCTGCTAGTCCAGGCGTTGGCCGTCGGCGCGTACGCGCTCGGTGCCGCGCCTGCTGATCTGGCGGATAACCTCGCCGGCAATCATCTGACCCATGATGGGCGGCATAAAGCTGGCGGTACCCAACTCGGTACGCTCGTGGATGTTGGACGGGTCGCGGGGTTGGGTCTTAACCGATTCCTCGCAGCTAAACAGCACGTGCAGACTCTTGATTCCGCGCTTCTTACATTCTTTGCGCATGATGCGGCTCATGGGGTCACGTACCGTATCGAAAATGTCGGCAAAGCGGAGGCACTCGGGATGGAGCTTGTTGGCCCCGCCCATGGAGCTAACCAAACGAATGTCGTGGTCCTGAGCATATTTGGCAATGGTGAGCTTGGCCGAGATGGTGTCGATGGCGTCGACGACGTAGTCGAGCTTGCCGTCCGTCTGCTCCAAAACGCTCGCGAAGAACTCGTCGATGTTGTCGCTCAGCAGGTATTCGGTGCGTTTGATAACGGTGGCGGTGGGATTGATGTCGTGGATCATGGCTTCCATAACATCGACCTTGCGCTTGTCGATAGTGCTGTGAAAGGCGATAGCCTGGCGATTGATATTGCTGGGCGCGACGATGTCCTTGTCCAGAATGACGAAATGACCAATGCCGCCGCGGGCGAGTGCCTCGCAGCAGTTGGAGCCCACGCCTCCGCAGCCGAGCACCAACACCGTAGCATCGGCGAGCTTATCGAGTGCCTCGCGGCCCATGATGATCTCGAGCTTGGTGTCGCGTGTCTCGACGAGAGCGGCAGCGGTTTCGGTCATAGACATCCTCCGATGGGGAAGCGAATCGTGTTTTAGCTATCGCCATTATAGGTGTTATCGCGATTCCATTTGAGCCCTTGGGCTTGTTGAAATGGGATTGGGGTTCGCATAAGATTGAAGCAGATGGCACCCGTTGCAGCGGGTTGGCCAACTCCAAAACACGTTTGTAGCGTGAGAAGTGGCCGTCTTCGCATTACGCGGAGGCGGCTATTTTTTTGAGTACAAGATTAGATAGTTAGACAAACATCTAAATATCGAGTATAGTGTGCACGTCATGAGAGATGATGAGAGGAGGTCTTATGCCGGGAGAGGGTTTTAAGGCGCTTGCCGATCCAACGCGGCGGCGCATTTTGGAGTTGCTGCGCGAGGGCAATTGCACGGCGGGGGAGCTTGCCGAGCATTTCGATATCAGTAAGCCGTCGCTGAGCCATCACTTGGCGACGCTCAAAAACGCCGGGTTGGTGACCGACGAGCGCCATGGCCAAAACATCGTATACAGCTTAAACACCACCGTCATGCAGGATTTGATTGGCTGGTTTATGGGTTTTACAAACACGGAAGGTGATAAGGATGAATAACGAAAACAAGGGCATTCACCCCACGGGGGTATCGTCGCGCGTGTGGATTGTGCTGGTCGCTCTGTGCGTCGCCAATGTCGTAGCGCACCTCATGGTGATGCCGAGCTTGCCGACGCAGATTCCCACGCACTGGGGAGCGAACGGCGCCGTCGACGGTTGGGGTCCTAGCTGGATGGCCTCCGCGCTCGGCGTGCTGCCTCTGGCGCTTCTCGCAATGTTCCGCATGGTGCCGCGCATCGACCCCAAAGGTGAGGCATATCGAACCTCGGGTAAGTTCTATCAGGGTTTCGTAATCGCCTTCACCTTGTTCATGTGTGCTATAAGCTGGCTGGGAGAGCTTACGGTCTGGGGCGTGGTGCCGGCGGTCGGTTCGGTTAACGTGCTGATTTCCGGTGTTGTCGGTTTGCTGCTCATCGGCGTAGGCAACTACTTGCCGCGTGTGAAGCAGAACTATACGCTCGGTATCAAGACACCTTGGGCGCTTGCCGATCCCGAGAACTGGCGCCGTACTCAGCGTTTTGGCGGCGCCTGCTTTATGGTGCTGGGTGTTGGTCTGATTGTGATGGGCGTGGCAGGTGCGGTGCTTTCGAGTGAGGTCGTCGCCGCGGTGATTGCGGTTCTGGCGTTTGGTTCGGTCGGAGCCGTCTACGTCTACTCGTATCTGCTGTGGCGTAAATCGCAGCGAGTCGTTCGCTAAGGTTGCGGAAAACTAGCGTACGCAGTTCATAGTATGTTCTGGGGGACTTTTCCCAGGTAGTATTAGGGGGTGTGGGCAACCATGCCCCTTTTTCGTTACGTTTCAGAGCTGGTTTCCTCATTTCGTTTCCACTAAAGCGAAACAAGAATAGGAAAACGGCAGGTAGAAAGGATAAAACAGGCAAATGGCAGAGTTTATCTACCAGATGTATCAGGCTCGCAAGGCCCATGGCGACAAGGTAATCCTTGACGACGTGACCCTGAGCTTCTACCCCGGTGCCAAGATCGGTGTCGTGGGTCCCAACGGCATGGGTAAGTCGACCCTGCTCAAGATTATGGCCGGCATCGAGGAGGTCTCCAACGGCGATGCCAGGCTCACCCCCGGCTACACTGTGGGCATCCTGCAGCAGGAGCCGCCGCTCGACGACGACAAGACCGTCATCGAGAACGTGCGCATGGCGTTTGGCGATATGATCGCCAAGGTTGATCGCTTCAATAAGATCGGCGAGGAGATGTGCGACCCGGATTGCGACATGGACGCCCTCATGGCCGAGATGGGCAAGCTCCAGGACGAGATTGACGCCGCCGACGGCTGGGATATCGATTCCAAGCTCGGCCAGGCCATGGACGCCCTGCAGCTGCCCGATTCCGACATGCCGGTCAACGTACTTTCCGGCGGCGAGCGCCGTCGCGTGGCCCTGTGCAAGCTGCTGCTCGAGGCTCCCGACCTGCTGCTGCTCGACGAGCCCACGAACCACCTGGACGCCGAATCGATCCTGTGGCTCGAGCACTTCCTGCACAACTACCAGGGCGCCGTTCTGGCCGTCACACACGATCGCTACTTCCTGGATAACGTTGCCGAGTGGATCTGCGAGGTCGACCGCGGTCACCTTTATCCCTACAAGGGCAACTACTCCACGTATCTGGAGACCAAGGCCGCCCGTATCGAGGCTCAGGGTAACCGCGACGCCAAGCTCGCCAAGCGTATGGAGGCCGAGCTCGAGTGGGTGCGCAGCTCTCCCAAGGCCCGCCAGGCCAAGAACAAGGCCCGTCTGGCTCGCTACGAGGAGATGGAGGCCGAGGCCCGCGCAAGCCAGAAGCTCGACTGGACCGACATCCGCATCCCTGTGGGCCCGCGTCTGGGCAACAAGGTGCTCGAGGCCCATCACCTGCACAAGGAGTTCGATGGCCGTGTGCTCATCGACGACCTATCGTTCACCCTGCCGCGTAACGGCATCGTGGGCGTCATCGGCCCCAACGGCGTCGGTAAGACCACGTTGTTCAAGACCATCGTGGGCCTGGAGCCGCTGACTTCGGGCGAGCTCGAGGTGGGCGAGACTGTCAAGATTTCTTACGTCGACCAGAACCGTTCCGGCATCGACCCCGATAAGAACCTATGGGAGGTCGTCTCGGACGGCTTGGATCACATGATGGTCGGCGAGACCGAGGTCCCCAGCCGCGCGTATGTGGCGAGCTTTGGCTTTAAGGGCCAGGACCAGCAGAAGCGCGCTGGGGTACTCTCCGGTGGCGAGCGCAACCGTCTGAACCTGGCGCTCACGCTCAAACAGGGCGGCAACCTGCTGCTGCTCGACGAGCCCACGAGACAAGAGGCAATCTCGTATGC
>USEK01000023.1 GCA_900553705.1 uncultured Collinsella sp. | reverse complement strand
GTTTGATAATCGCCGCGCAGGCTTCCTCGCCCACCAAGTCGCGAGCACGCACCGTCAGGCGCGTCGCCTCCTGCTTGTCGCCGTCGCTTGCAGCATCGGTCGCGCACATAATCAGGCAGATGGCAATCTCGGCCGAAGGTGAGGTCGGAACGCCCTGCAACGCCAGCTCGCCCATCACGTGCTCGTCGCTCTCCTCGGCGGCATTCGGATAGGTAGTATGGATCTTGTTGAGCAGGCGCGTCGTATGCGTATCGTTGGGCGCCAGGCGCAGCGCCAGACGCGCGCAGCCCACGGCAGCCGAAATGTTCTCGGTCTCGGGCTCCAAGAAGTACTGACCTAGATTGGCGTAAGCGCGGGCGGCGCACTTGCCATCGCTTGCACGCTCCAGCACCGAGAACGAGAGCGATGCCCATTCCTGCTTGTCCTCGAGAGCGCGGAACAGCTCGGCCAAATCCAAGCGATAGTTGCAGTTCATGGGGTCCCAACGCACAGCCTGCATCAGGGCATTACGAGCGCTCACATAATCCTGCTGGCGAATGTAGGCAAACGCCATATCAGAGTACAGGCGGTCAAACGGCACCTCGACCTGCACGAGCTCGCGCGGATCCTTCTCCACGCGGCGATAGGCCAAGCGCTCAAACTTGCTATCGAAGCTAAAGTATTGGCGCTTCTCCTCCGTCTTGCACTCGGCGTCGATATACTCCTCGGCGAGCTCCACCAGGCGCTCCAGCAGCGGCGTCGCCGTAGCCAGGTCGCCCTGCGCCAGATAGTTCTCGGCATACGTGATGTCTTGCAAGCTGATGGGCAGGTCCATGACAACTCCTCGGTCCGGGCGGCAGACTCAACGCGCGCCTTAAACATCGGTCAATACACAAAACCCGGGTCTCTTACGAGGCCCGGGCGTTCAATTTTGGTAGCCCGTACCAGATTCGAACTGGTGATCTCCGCCTTGAGAGGGCGGCGTCCTAAACCGCTAGACGAACGGGCCATATGTAGCAAATGCAATGGCTGGGATGGAGGGAGTCGAACCCCCATTGACGGAACCAGAATCCGCTGTCCTGCCATTAGACGACATCCCAATGACTGCATCGCTGCGCTCGGCTGTGCCTTTGCGCAAGAAAGAAATATACGGGAAGTCCCGCCGTGACGCAAGCCCCAATTTTGACTTTTTTGAAATTCAGTCAAATTGGCCTAATTTAGTCCAACCCGTGAAGGACCTGTGAAGCCGACCGCTGTACACGAAGGACAAAACGCCGCGAGCGGTAGCCGTCAACCGTTGGCAGATTCTACCGCGAAAACGATAGCACCAGGCAACACAATCGAGGTATCAATGATCGCGTAGATATCGAGGCGCCATGGACGAAGAGCTTGATTACCTATGGGAGACCCTGGGCCTCGAGATCACTGCTGACCTTTGGCCCGAACGGGACAAAATCCATCCCACACTGCGCCCCGCCATCACGGTGATGCAGGCAAAATACCGCCGTGCATCCTTTTTGATCATGCGGGTGTCATGGCACGCGGGACTCCCCGACCTTAAGCGAATCCAGGCAAGCCTCGTCGAGCTGTCCGGCATGCCGACCGTCATATCCGAGGCGCACCTGGAGCAGCGCCAGCGCGAGCGACTGCAACAGCAGCGGATTCCCTTTATCTGCCCCGGCGTTCAGGCATATCTGCCCTTTATGGACGAGGAGTACTGGAGCGGCAAGCCCAACAAGCACGTAAAGGTCTACGATCCGCACGAATGGGCACAGCTCGAGGATTGAGCCGAGCGAGCCCGCCAATGGAAAACACGTCCCAACCCGAGCACTCAAAACGGGACGCACTTTCCGCAGCCGCTACAGTAACGCCTCGGCCCAAGCCGCTTCCCTAAAGCCGGGAATCGCAAAGTCATCGCCCACCAGCAGCGGACGCTTGACCAGCATGCCGTCGGTCGCCAGCAGCTCGTAGCACTCCCGATCCGTCATGCCCGCATCCAGACGCGCCTTCAGGCCCAGCTCTCGATATTTCATGCCCGACGAATTAAAGAAGCGCCGCACCGGCAGCCCCGAACGAGCAATCCAGGTCGCAAGCTCATCAGCTGTGGGATTGTCCAAAACGATATCGCGGTCGATATACTCTACCCCATGTCCGTCCAGCCATGCCTTAGCCTTCTTACAGGTCGAGCACTTGGGATATTCAACAAACAGTACGGTCATGGGAATCCTCCGAATATAAATCGGCCAACGCAGGCACACGCCACACGAGGCGCCTTCGCATGATGAGCCAATTGTAGCCCACGGGTCACACGCTAAACGAACCGTGCCCCGAATCCGCGTTTGACGAACGGCAGCAGCTCCATTGCCTCGGGCGTGATATGGCCCGCAACGTTCATGCGCTCGTCACCGGGAAGATCGACCCGCGCAATCTCAAGCTCGCCTTCGTAGCGCCCATATCCGCTATTGCTCACAGCGATCGACCCCACCTTTCGCGGCAGGCCGGCTCCGGCATCCGTCGGCACGGAATCCGGCTTAAGCTTCGTGCGTGACTCCTGAGACCTAAAGATGAGGACGCTCGAGTCGGGCCGGTCGTGATGAATCTGCCCGCGCACATAGGCATAACCGGGCTCAAGCTCGCATTGCAGGTCCACGTATCCGGCGGAAACTTGAGCAAACTGCGCCCAGCCCGCATCGGAAAGATCGGGGTCGCCGACCAACACAATGTCGCAATCGGCGCCATGTGCAAGCTCAAGCATATTGAGAGCAACCTTTGACGCGCGACCGCGCTGCGCCTCGACCGTCGGCAGTCCCTCGAATACCGGCCCGCGAACGTTAGCATCACCCGGCACAAAAGCCATGATTTCGAATCCAAGCGCCGCAAGACGAAGATTCACCCGAGCAATGTCCTCCAGAGCTAAACCGGTATAAGGCTTGGGGTAAAAATTGTGGCAGGCGGCAAAACGAGTCACATCGGCACCGGCCTCACGCCACGATGCGATTTCATCAGAACTCACCGTCGATGCATTGACCACAATGCGAAATACACCGGACAGCTCCGCGACCCGCTGGGCGCTAAAGCCATAGTCCAAACGAAGGTATTCCAACCCCAGATCACGCAGGTCCTCGATGCGCTCAAGCCCAAGCAAATCGCACGTGCGAGGCCCCACATCGGCAATGAGCGCAATGCCGCGGGCGGAAAGCAGCGACAGCACATGACGGACCTTATCGACATACGCCGCTCCCCCATCCTCGGGAATATGCAGCGAGGTGAACGCATAGCGCGCACCTGCCGCGGCACCACGTTCAATCGTCCGCTCAATATCCTGCAGAGGGCTGGAAAGATAAATCGAAATACCCGTTTTCACGCTTCAACGCTCCTTTAAAAAAGGCCGGCGGAGCAGCTAGCCCCGCCGGCACAACCATAACATCAAGAAATCTGCCGCGCGCCGCGAACCCCGAGCAACACGGCTCGCGATATCAAACTACTCGCCAAAGAACTCGTTGATCTTCTGCTCGTCGACGCCAAAGAACCACGTCAGGACAAAGCCAGCGGCATAGGCAAGCAGCATAGCGGCAACGTAGCCGAGCTGCTGGCCAGGAACAACGATCAGCAGGCCAAACAGACCGGAAACGCCCTGAGAAACCGTGCCAATGTGAAGCAGCGCCGCGAGCGCGCCGCCAAATCCGGCACCCAGGCAGGCCGTCACAAACGGACGAACGAGCGGCAGCGTAACAGCATACATCAGAGGCTCGCCCACACCCAGGATTCCAACGGGAATGGACTCGGCGACGTACTTCTTGAGCTTGGCGTTCTTGGTCTTAAAGTACAGCGCCAGACCGGCACCGACCTGACCGCCGCCAGCCATCATAAGGATGGGCAACAGGTAATTGATACCCTTGGTAGCGCCGTCGGGATCGTTGAGCATAGCGTGGATCGGCGTGAGCGCCTGATGCAGGCCGACGGACACCAGCGGCAAGAAGCCTGCCGACAGGATATAGCCGCCCAGGACGCCCAGCTTCTCGAAGATAAAGGTCAAAACGCTAAAGATGGCAGTCGTCAGCCATGCGCCAACCGGCTGGATGACGAGCATCAGAGCAAAGGCGCCGATGATGAGCACCAGCAGCGGGGACAGGAACGTGTCGAGTGCGTTGGGCATAATCTTGCGAATCTGACGCTCCATCCAGGCAAAAAATGCACCAGCGATGAGAGCCGCGATCATGCCGCCCGCTGCGGGGTTGTACTGCGCATTGGTGAGCGGCAGCAGAATGGCAGTGGCAGGATCAGCCGCGCCAGGCGCAAGCAGGGGCATGGCACTGTTGGCGATACACATCATGCCGGCGATGCCGCCCAGCGCAGCGGAGCCACCAAACTCACGTGCCGCGTTATAGCCCACCAAGATGGGCAGATAGGCAAACAGGGCCCATCCCATGGAACGAATGCCCTGGTACCACCACTCGCCTGCAAGCGCGCCTGCCGTCGATACGTTAATGACGTTGCAGATACCGTTGATGAGGCCAGCCGCAATGATGCCGGGAAGCAGGGCGACGAAGACATTGGAAATCTTCTTGAGGAAGGCCTGAACCGGCTTGGACTCGTACTTGGCCTTCTGCGCGGCCTTGTTCGTGGCCGCAGCGTCAACCACGCTCTCGTCAGCAACGCCTTTCGCAAGGCCGGTGAGCTTGGAGAACTCCTCGAGCACCTTATTCACCTTGCCCGGACCCAACACGATCTGCATCGTGTCGTCCTCGACCAGGCCCATCACGCCGTCGAGTGCCTTAATGCCCTCCGTGTCGACGCTGCCCGTGTCTTTGACGGTCACGCGCAGGCGCGTCATGCACGCCGCGTTTGCCAGCACGTTGTCTTTACCGCCCAGAAGGTCCAGCAGCTTTTGAGCCAGCTCTTTGTTCGTCATTACTCCTCCTTGTATTGGGTATCTCGTTTGGATGTCATATCAGCTCACGCCGCGCACCTATTGGGCATCGGCATTGCTCTTCTCATGGCCACTCACCGCAACACGGACATGGCCGCGCGCCCGCTCAAGAGCTACCGCAGCCTGCTCGGCATCGCAGTCCAGCAGTACCGAGACAATAGCGGTTTTTACGTGGCCGCCGGCATCTGCAAGCGCCTGAACAGCGCGCTCGCGCGTGCAGCCGGTCGCCTCCATCACGATGTTCTGGCCGCGCACCACCAACTTCTCGTTCGTCTGCTGCACATCGACCATCAGGTTTTGGTATACCTTGCCGATCTTGACCATGGCACCGGTCGAAATCATGTTGAGAATGAGCTTTTGAACCGTTCCTGCCTTGAGCCTCGTTGAGCCGGCCAGCACCTCGGGACCGGGCACGGGCTCAATGGCAAGATCTGCGCTCTCCCCGATCTTCGACCCTTGGTTGCAGGCAATTGCAATGGTCTTGCACCCAGTTGCCTTGGCGTACACAAGGCCGCCCACCACATAAGGAGTACGACCGCTTGCCGCCAGGCCAACGACAAGATCCTTGTCCGAGAGTCCACGCTCTCGCAGGTCGTTCGCGCCAAGCTCCTCGCTGTCTTCGGCACCTTCGACAGCCTTGATAAAGGCCGTCTCGCCTCCGGCAATGAGCCCGACAATCAGATCGGGTGACACGCCAAACGTGGGCGGACACTCCGAAGCGTCGAGTACGCCCAGACGACCGCTGGTGCCTGCGCCCATGTAAAAGACGCGCCCGCCGCGCTCGAGTGCCTCAGCAGCCCAGTCGATTGCTGTGGCAACCTGGGGCAACACTTTCGTGACCGACTGGACGGCACGAAGATCCTCATCGTTCATCGTCGTGACGATTTGCAGCGATGTCATCGTATCGAGGTCCATTGACCTTTGATTACGCTGTTCGGTCGTGAATTTTGTTAAATCGAGCATTTCATTCACCTCATCTTTCCTGTTTCTCGATGTAGTTTTGCTTAATGACATGCGTCGCCCGTTCGTAGTCGCTGGCAACGTAAGCAGCGTACAGGGCATCGACAACCATAAGCTGGGCCATACGCGAAGCCATGGCACCGCTGCGGACCAAGGGTTCACTCGCAGCGACGCCGAGCACGGCATCGGCCATGGTGGCAAGCTTGGATGATCCATCTACTTTGGTAACGGCCACGACGGGACAGTTGTGACGTTGAGCCTCGGCGGTGCAGTCCAGCACCTCTTGCGTCAAGCCCGAGTAGCTAAAGGCGATTGCCATATCGCCCTCATGCATGTTCTTGGCACACAAGAGCTGATCATGCCAGTCGTCGTACAGATGGCACTCTTTGTCGACACGCATGAGCTTTTGCGCCAGATCGTGTGCGACCAAACGAGAGGCACCAATACCGAACAGATTGACCGCGCGTGCCCGCTTAAGACGGGCCGCGCATCGCTCCAAGACGGTGTAATCGAGCGTTCGCGCCGTCGCCTCGATCGTTCGCACGTTGCTTTTCATCACCTTCCCCACGATACGTTCGACGCTGTCATCCATGGAGATGTCCTCGAGGGCAACGTCTTTCTTGTCACCTAAGAGCGCCAGCTCGGCAATCAGTTCGCGCTGGAACTCCTTGTAGCCCGCAAAACCCAAACGCTTGCAAAAGCGCAAAATGCTCGAGGGCGAGGAGAACGTGACATCGGCAAGACCGCGGACGGACAGCCCGACCACCTCGTGCGGATGAGCGCTTACATATGCGATGACATTGCGTTCCGCCGGGCTCGCGCTGAGCTCACGCTCGCGAAGCCGCAAAAGCAATCCGTTTGCCATCTCAAACACCTCCGTTGAGAAGAATTAAAGACCAACGAACGATTCGTACCGTATACAAACAGCTTTTGCGGTACATTGTGCCGCATCGTGGCGCACAAAGGGCGAGCGTTCTACCGCTCGCCCCTCAAATCCGACCGCTCGGAAATACGCGCGACACAAAATAATTCAACAAGGTCGCATTATCAGAAACGGGTTTGTTACCGGCTAGCGCCTCGCATGGGCGCCGATCGGCCGAGTCGCATGGCGCACCAACGCCGCTGCCAGCAATACCAGCAGCATGGCGGTGACATAGCCCGCAGCATCGAATCCTAAATCGATAACGTCGAAATGCCTGCCGGGAACAAAGATCTTATGTACCTGATCGCCAACGGAGCAGGCGGCGCAAAAGAGCAATACGGGCACGCAACGGGAGCACACGCTCCACGGACGCCTGGAAAAGCAAGCCACGATCACCGAGGCGAACAATCCGACGAAGAAAAACTCTACGGTATGGGCAACGCGACGGACGTTCGCGCCCACCCACATGCGAATGGAAGCAAGTCGGCCAGACCGGACATTCGAGGCAGCCGAATCGGTGCCCCCGGTCATTCCGTTCTCCGTCTGGGCTTCACCCGTGGCATCGGCGGCCTGAACGCCCGTAGCCTGACCCTCCACCACACGCGCGGTGGACTCGCTCAGCAACGACGTCTCCACCGCATTTTGCTCCGTCAGCACCCAGATGCCCGCCAGCGTTACAGCGAACAGAACGATCGCGGTCCATCCGATTATTTGTTTTACGCGCGCCAAGGGCCAACCTCCTTTTTTTGAATATCAGCGAGTGTAGCCCCAAATGACATCGTCACCGTATCAAAATTTGAATCGCAACAGGAAGCGACAAAGCGACGCAAACCCCTACCCCGCCTCGCGCATCCAGCGATCGAACGTCCCCACGCACACGCCCAGGCACTTTGCTGCTTGGCTGCGGGTAATATCGCCTGCCTCATAGCTATCGCGCACCAGCTCAAACTGAGGAGGGCACGGCTTACGAGGTCGACCGAAACGGACCCCTCGAGCCCGCGCCGCTGCAATTCCCTCCGCCTGGCGCCGATGGATATTCTCGCGCTCCACCTGCGCCACGTAGCTCAGCAGTTGCAGCACAATATCGGCAATCAGGGTGTTGGTCACATCCGGCGCGCCGCTGGCCCTGACGCGCGTGTCAAGCAATGGCATGTCCAACACCACAATGGCAACCCCGAGTTCCTTGGTAATGCGTCGCCATTCCTCAAGAATCTCGGAGTAATTACGACCAAGTCGGTCGATAGAAAGCACCACCAGCACGTCCCCGTCTCCCAAGACGTGCAGCAGCTCGCGATAGCGCGGTCGATCGAAGTCCTTGCCGCTCGCATGGTCGGCATAAATATTCGCCGAGCCCACGCCATAGGCGCCCAGCGCATCCAGCTGCCGATTCAGATTCTGATCGCGCGAACTCACCCGCGCATAACCGTACACCGTCGCCATCTCATCCCCGCTTTCTTGTAAACCTGCCAAAAAGGGACAGGTTTATTTTGGTAGGTTTTACCTCTCAAATAGCAGGTAAGCGGGCGGCCGAGCAGACGGCAAGGTAGCCACGATTCAAATGCGAAGGGCGGTCCCGAAAGGCCGCCCTCCGCTCCCCCACCATGAGTCGGGATTTGGCTAATGGATAAGCTTAAAGTCCAAGTGCCCACGCGTGGTATTGACGCGCGAGACCTCGACAATCACGCGCTGCCCCAGCTCGTAACGAGTCCCCGTGTCGGCGCCCGTCAGCGTAAGCGCGTCCTCGTCGAACTCGAACCACTCGTTGCCCAGGCTCTTGATCGAAACCAGGCCCTCGACCTGTGTTAGGTCCAAACGCACAAAGAGGCCCATGCTGCTAACCCACGAGACGGTTCCGGCATAGCGCTCGCCCAGACGGTCCTCATAGTACTGGGCAATCTTGATCTTTTGCGTCGCATGGCTGGCGGCATCTGCCGCGCGCTCGGCATCGCTGCATGCGCGGCAGATCTGCGGCAGAATGCGCGGCAGCGACTCGCGCCCCTTGCCGATCAGCCGCGGCGTGCGGACCAAAGCGTCCTTGCCGCCGAGCTGCTCATAGGCCAACTGCAGTTTGAGCACGCGGTGCACCACCAGATCGGGGTAGCGACGGATGGGACTCGTAAAGTGGCAGTAGCACGGCGCGGCGAGCGCAAAGTGGCCCTCGTTGCGCGGCTTGTACAGCGCACGCTGCATGCTGCGCAGAAGCAGCGTGTTGACGAGCGGTGCGTTTGCCGTACCGGCGGCAGCATCGACTGCAGCCTGCAGCTCATCGGGGCTCCCCAGGGCAATACCGGCAGCACGGCGATCGTCGATGATGCCTAGCTGCGCCAGCGCAACGGCGGCACCGTGCAGGCTATCGGGGCCCGGATCCTCATGCACGCGATAGCAGGCCTCGATATCCCGGTCTGCCAGCCACTCTGCAACGCACTCGTTGGCGAGCAGCATGGCTTCCTCGATAAGCGACGTGGCACACGAACGCTCACGCGCCACAATCTGCACGGGCACTCCGTTCTCATCCAATAGAGCGCGAATCTCGGCCGTGTCAAAATCGACTGAGCCGCGGGCGCGACGAATACGACGGCGAAGTTCGGCGAGTTCGTTGGCGGCGACAAGGAAATCGCCGAGGTCGATGTCGTAGCCGCGGGCGGTCTCCTCGCACGCAAGACCGCGCTCAAGCGCTTCCTCGCGCGAGGTCTCGGCAGCCGCAACATCCTCGGCCGCACCCTCCAGCACCGAATACTCAACCGCGCCGGCACGCACCAGCAGCGCCTCGGCGCCGTCATAGTCCATACGCACACGCGAGCGAATCACGCTGGGGTACGGATCGTAATGCCGCACGCGACCCTGCGCATCGAGCTCGATATCGACGGTAAACGCAAGACGGTCCTCGTCAGGGCGAAGCGAGCACAGGTCACAGGACAGGCGTTCGGGCAGCATAGGAAGCACGCGATCGGCCAGATACACCGATGTCGTGCGATGGCGAGCCTCAAGATCGATATGCCCGTCCCAAGCCACATAGTGTGAAACGTCGGCGATATGCACACCCAGCTTGTAGCCACCCTCGGGCGTACGCTCCAGCGAAATGGCATCGTCAAAGTCGCGCGCGTCGACCGGGTCGATCGTGATGACAAAGCGGTCGCGCAGATCGCGGCGGAGCGGGTCCTTAAGCGCCGCGGACACATCGAGCGAAAGCCCCTCGGCCTCGTCCAGCGCGGCCTCGGGATAGCTATCGGTATAGCCGTAACGCGCCATCACATATTGAACGCCCAAATCGGGCGCGTCATCTCCGCCAATGCGGCGTTCAATCGTCACGGTGCCCGATTCCAGGCGCGTCGGGTAGGTCAAAATGCGCGCGACAACGGCATCACCCGGGTGGACGCCCAGGCGATCCGCCGAGGTATCCTCGGGCAGAATGAAGAAGTCGGCCTTCAGACGCGAATCGAGCGGCTCGATCACACCGAGCGGACCGGCGGTCTGGTACGTGCCCACCACGCTTATGGCTGCGCGCTCAACCACGCCTTCGATCACGGCGCGCCGCTCACCGTGCGGGCTGTTCTTAATGCTCACGGCAACGGTATCGCCATCCATGATCTCACGCTTGCCGCGACCCATGACCTTGTAGTCGCCATTCTCGGTTATGACATAGGCACTGTGCTCATGGAGCTGCACGCGCCCGGCCAGGCTCGGACGGCGTTCGCTGCGCACCGGCCCGCGCTTATTGCGAGCTCCACGCTTATGCTTGTTATTGCGCCCCATGGCGCCTCCTAACTATCGATTGCGAACTCCAAAGAGTCTACCCAAATGATTCGCTTTTCTGCCGTCCCCTAGGGGACAAAAAACGGGCCGCCCCATAAGAGACGACCCGTTGGAAGGGATGAATTCCAGGCATGCCTACACGCGCAGGTAGCGGCGCATGGCGATGGCAGAACCAAAGAGACCGATAATCACGCCGACCAGAATCAGCGCAGCATAGGTCACCAGGTAGTACTGCATCGGCAGGGCAAACGACATCCAGCCGATGCTCTCCTGCAGACGCGGAATCATCAGATTGCGCAGCAGCTCCAGAACGCCGATGGAAAGCAGCGAGCCCAAAATGGCCTGCAGTACACCCTCGGTGATAAACGGGCCACGAATGAAGCCGTTGCTGGCGCCCACCAGGCGCATAATCGCAATCTCGCGACGACGCGCCGTAATGGACAGGCGAATCGTGTTGTTGATAAAGATGAACGCGATAAAGGTCAGCAGGCCGACGAGCACCACGGCGGCGATACGGATGTAGTTGGTCACCTGGAACAGGCGGCTCACTTCCTCCTGGCCATACAGTACGCTCGCGTTGACGTCGCCGTCGTCCGCGATCTTCTGGAAGTCGGCGTTCTTCTTGAGCTTCTTGGCCGTGCTCTCGACCTGAGACGGATCGTCCATCTCAATCGCAAACGAGGCCGGAAGCGGGTTCTGGCCGTCGAGCGCGCTCATGGTGGCGTCGGCGTTGCCCGACATCTTGCTCGTGTACTCGGCCAGCGCGTCGTCCTTATCCTTATAGGTCACGGACTTGACGTTGCTCCACGTCTTGAGCTCGGCTTCAAAGGCCTGGACGTCTGCCTGATCGGCGTCATCGCTAATGAACGCGTTGATGACAACCTGATCCTCGACGGTGCCGATCACGGAGTTCAGCATCGCGGAACCCATAATGAACAGGCCGATGATAAACAGCGAAAGGAAGATCGTGATGACGGCGCCGAGCGAGGTGGTCCAGTTACGGAAGAAGTGGCTGATAGCCTCTTTGAGCGAATAGCCCACGTTAGTTGGTGCCATAGTTGCCGTAACCTCCCCTCTCCTGGTCGCGGATTACGTGGCCGCCCTCGAGGGCGATCACGCGACGGTGCATGCTATCGACCATCTCGCGGTCGTGCGTGGCGACGATCACGGTGGTGCCGGTACGGTTAATGCGCTCGAGCAGCTTCATAATGCCCAGCGAAATCGCGGGGTCGAGGTTGCCCGTGGGCTCGTCGCAGATAAGCAACGGCGGACGGTTGACCATAGCGCGGGCAACGGCGACGCGCTGCTGCTCGCCACCGGACAGCTGATCGGGCAGAGAGTCCATCTGATCGGCCAGACCGACCAGGCGAAGCACCTCGGGCACCTGGCTGCGGATGACGCCCTTGGGCTTGCCGATGCACTGCAGGGCAAACGCCACGTTTTCGTAGGCGGACTTCTGCGGCAGAAGCTTAAAGTCCTGGAACACGGCACCGATTTGGCGACGCAAGAACGGAACCTTGCGATTCTTGATCTTCATGAGGTCCTGGCCGGCGACCAAAATGCGGCCGCTCGTCGGCTTGACGTCGCGGTTGAGCGTCGACAGCAGCGTGGTCTTACCCGAGCCGGAGTGACCGACCAAGAAGACAAACTCGCCCGGATAGATCTCGATGTTGATGTCGTCGAGCGCGGGCTTGTTGGGCTGTGCCGGGTAGATCTTGGTGACGTGTTCCATGAGGATGACAGGCTCGACACCGGCCTGCTTGGCCATCTTCTTGCGGCTGGCCTGCGGATCGATGGGCGCAAACACCGACGTAAAGTCGGGGTTGTTGAGCGCATTGTCGAGGCTTGCGACCTCGGCGGCCTGATCGCTCTCGACTACGGGAGCCGCAGGCTGCGTGGGATCGGGAATACCGGCAAAAAGGCCGGACTGCGCAGGCTGTGGCGCCGGAGTCGCAGGAGCCATGGGATCGGGAATACCGGCCATGACAGACTGCGGCGCGACACCGTCCACCTGGGGCTGATCCACGCGAGCGGTTACTTTCTGCACGGGCTCAAAACCCGCGGCCTCGGAAAGCTCAACATCATTGGTGGGATTGTAGGCAAAGGGATCTGATGCCGGCTGTGCCTGATCTGCCGGCTGTGCGGGGATCGGGCTAAACGGCTGATCCTCTGAATCCGGAGTGGCGAAACGAGTGCCCACGGCGCCTGGCTGCGTCTTGGGGGCGT
The DNA here is from genome assembly GCA_900553705.1 of uncultured Collinsella sp. Lineage (GTDB taxonomy): Bacteria > Actinomycetota > Coriobacteriia > Coriobacteriales > Coriobacteriaceae > Collinsella. The sequence goes on along the minus strand of USEK01000023.1, from coordinate 625 downwards.
CATCGCCCGCACCGGAGGTACGGAAGTGGTTACCCACTGGTGCTCCTTATCGTCGTGCGTTTAAACTACATGAGCGCTTAGTATTTTAGCAGCATTAGCTTTGCTGCACATAAGAAGCATGGCGTGATTAGGGATCCCATCGGCCGGGCACAGGGTTACTCTCCAAATCGTCCTCGGACATGTCGGAGCCCCCGCTGCGCGCTTCGCGCGGCGGGGGCTCCTCCGTCCTGCGGAAAGATTTGGAGAGTAACCCTGTGTCCGGCCTGCGATAACTAAGGGGTCGCTGCGTTTATCTTGAGGTGCTGCATATACAAAGCTGGAAGGGTCTGAATTGCGCTTTGTCGATATATGCCCTTTTTCCTGATGGGACCGTGCTTGAGGGGCGTCTTCATGAGTTGCGGTGAAATAGGGACTGTTTTACCAGTTAAAAGGTCTAATCAGTCCCTATTTCACCGCAACTGAAACAGGGGCGCTCTCCAAGAGAGCGCCCCTGCCGGGTTTCCATAGTTCTGGCGAAGCAGTCCTTGAGATCCGCCTTGCCTTATGCCAAGAACTCCTTGGTGGTCGCCACGATGTCTGTCTCTTATACACATCTGACGCTGCCGACGACTAGTCGAGTGTAGAT
>USEK01000022.1 GCA_900553705.1 uncultured Collinsella sp. | reverse complement strand
GAGATCTACACTCGTCTAGTCGTCGGCAGCGTCAGATGTGTATAAGAGACAGCTGCAGCACAGTGCCGGTGACCTGGCCAAAACCGGGCACGCTAAACTGCGAGACCTCGGCGGCATGCATCATGGGGAACTCGTGCGCGCCGCCCTGGAAGTGGTCGTGCGACAGAATCGAGCCGCCCACGATAGGCAGGTCGGCGTTGGAGCCGATGAAGTAATGCGGGAACAGGTCCACAAAGTCGAGCAGGCAGGTCAGGCTCTTGCGGTCGACGTGCATCGGACGATGCTCGGAGCTCATGGCAATGCAGTGCTCGTTAAAGTACGCGTACGGGCTGTACTGGAAACCCCAGCGCTCGCCGTTGAGCTGGATGGGGATAATGCGCAGGTTTTGGCGAGCGGGGTGAGCGCCGCCGTCGGCTGCGGCGGAGCGTCCGGGATAGCCCTCGTTTTCGATGCAGAGCTGGCAGGCGGGATACTTCTCGCCCGTGTTCTTGGCGGCACCTGCCGCGGCGATATCGCGCGGGTCCTTCTCGGGCTTGGACAGGTTGATGGTGATCTCAAGATCGCCCCAGTTGGTGGGGGTGCTCCATTTGATGTTGCGCGCGATGGCGGCGCGGCGCACGTAGCCGGCGTCGCAGCACAGGCCGTAGAACCAGTCGGTTGCGGCGCGGGGCTCGTTGACGCCCATGCGTCCGTTGAACTCCTCGTTTACAACCGAAGGCCTCGGCATGAGCGCACCCATGATGCGCATGGCGATGCGGTCGCGGCCTGACGCCGTGTCCTCGGCGGCACCGTTGGTAACGGCGGCCTCGGAAAGCGCGGCAAGCGTGCCTTCAAGATCAAAGTCGGGCAGGGTATTGGGGTGCAAGAGCGAGAGTTTCTCAACCTGGAGCGCCCAGGCCATGTCGAGCGCCGGACCCGTGGCACCAATGCACTCCAGAATAGTGTTGTAGGCCCAGATGCGATCGTCCTGGCCGACCATAGACCGATGGATGGCGTATTCGATCAGGCTCTGCGCAGCTTCGCGCACATCAGTCATTACAGCCATGCCGCGTAAGCCCCCTTGTCAGAAATCGCGTAGTGGCGGGCAGAGTCCTCGCCCAGCCAGTCGTTCATCTTGGCAATGAGGGTGTCGACGAGGTCGAGCGGCACGAAGGCCTGGATGGTGCCGCCAAAGCCGCCGCCGTGGATACGCACGGCGCCGCGGCCGTCGAGCACGTGCTCGGCCAGTGCCAGGGCATACATGGAAGGCTGCTCGGAACCCAGCTTGGCGACGACATTCTGCAGGTACATGGCAGAACTGGCACCGGACTCACGTGTCAGGACCAGGAACCGATCAATGTCGCCGGCGTTGAGGGCCGCCCAGCGCTTATCGACCAGGCCGTTCTCGTACCAGTAATGAACGGCGCGCAGGCAGGCGCGGTCGCCCAGCTTGGCGCGCAGCTCGGGGAGCTTGGCGTCAAAGTCGGCAACGTCGACCTCGCACAGGCGTGCCTTGCCAAACTCGGCGGCGACGTCCTGCATCTCGCGCGGAACGGCGGCGTAGTCGTCGGTAGCCGCCACGTGGTCGGCGCCGACCTTAACGAGCACGAGCGCATAGCCGTGATCCTCAAAGTTGAGCTCGAGCTTCTGGGTCTTAGGTCGAGCCTGATCCTCAAAGTCCATGTAGGCGAGGCCGCCCAGGCACACAGCCGCCTGATCCATAAGACCGCAGGGCTTGCCGTAATAGTTGTTCTCGGTGCGCTGGCTCATCTGGGCGAGCGTGACGGGCTCAATGGCGGGCGCGCCCCAGAGCGTCTCCATGGCGCGGCCGTAAGCCGCCTCGACAGCGGCGGAGCTAGAAAGGCCGCCACCCGAGGGGACGGAGCAGGTAAAGGCAAAGTCGAAGCCTTGGGGCTCAACGCCCAGAGCAGCGATTTCGTGGGCCATACCGCGCACGAGGCTTGCGGACGTGCCCTTCTCGGACTCCTGAACATCCAGCGTGTCGAGCGTGATCTCAAACGTGGGATAGCCCTCGTCGGCAACGCGGACCTTGTTGGAATCGGTTGCCACGGCGATGCCGTCAACGGCGACATCGAGCGAGCCGGCGATAACGTGGCCACCCTCGTGGTCGGTGTGGTTGCCGCTGATCTCGGAACGGCCGGGCGCGTGCACGTAGAGCACCTGGCGGTCGCCGATGGGGCCAAATTCCTCCTCAAACAGCTTGGTGAGTGTGGCGAGTGTCTTTTCGTCGGGGGTGGTCATGAGGGTCCTTTCCTTGGCGCATACTGACGAGTTTTCCGTCGTAGTGAGTACGTTAACAATCTGAAGCGGCATAAACTCAGCATCTACGATGCCGCACGTTACGGGCTATGTTAACGTACTCATAACACATCGCTTGTCACTTTTTGAGAATCTGGTAATCGGTAGAAATGCAGCCGTGAACGGTACTGCCGTATGGACTTATAAAGCAGAAGAGATGCAGATAGAAAAAGTAGAGTACGTTAACATGCGTCCGACGATAGCGGGCTTCGGCGCGGGGTGTATTTCTGCCCGGGCCGGCATGCACGCTATTCAGATCTCGCAAGGGAGAAGGTGATCCTGTGGCAAGGCGCCCGTCCAACGATACCAGTTCGCGTCCGGTCTCCATGGCCGACGTCGCCCGCGCTGCTGGCGTTTCGCAGCAGACGGTTTCGCGCGTCGCCAACGGCTTGCCCAACGTTAACGAGCAGACACGTCAGCGCGTGCAGGCCACTATGCAAGAACTCGGCTTCCGTCCGAGTTATGCCGGTCGCTCGCTGCGCGACGGCCGTTACCATTCGGTCGGCCTGTGCATCAACGATGTCACCAAGTTTGGCAACCTCTCAATGATCGACGGCATCGCCAGCGCTGCTCGCGAGCATAATTGCGCCATCACGCTGGTCGAGATGTCCAAGACCGAGGAATTCTCGCTTGCCGAGGCCACGCGTCGTATGGCCGCGCTGCCCGTGGACGGTATCATCATCGGCATGAGTCGCATGGCGCCCGATTTTGAGACGTTTGATCCACTGCCGGGCATTGGAACGGTTATCGTTACCATGTACGCGCACCCGCGGGTGACTACGGTCGACTCCGATCATTACGGTTGCTCGCTGCTGCTCATGGATCATCTGTTTGAGCTGGGACACGAGCAGATTCGCTATATTGGCGGCCCGTCGTTCTCGGTCGACGAGCAATTTCGTCGCGCCGGTTGGCAAGATACACTCGAGCGTAAACACATCGAGACGGTAGAGCCACTCGAGGGCGACTGGTCTGCCAACAGCGGCTACGAGGCCGCTCGGTACTTGGCTGAGCACGACCGCACCATGACGGCGATCTATGCGGCAAACGACCAGATGGCAAACGGCGCCATTGCCGCGCTGCGCGATAGCGGCTTGCGCGTGCCCGAGGACGTGAGCGTGGTGGGCGTCGATGACTCGCTCGACGACTTTGTCGCGCATAACGAGCTCACGACCGTTCGATTCGATCTGCATCAGCGCGGGCGCGAGGTGTTCGAGCGCGCAGTTCCCAAGGCGGGGGCATCGGACAAAACCGTCGCTATTCGCATTCCCGGTCAGCTCATCGTTCGACACACCACGGCAGCGCCGCGCGCATAGTTTTCGCAGGTCAACGGCTCGGCGTTGCATACCAATAACAATCGGTAAGGATGCTGGCAGATAGCCGTGGCTATAAAGGTGAGTGCTATGATAGACGGGTTCATTTGTCTATCTAGGAGGCTTTGCCTGATGGAGATCACCAAGGATATCCGCTACATTGGCGTTGACGATCACGACATTGACCTGTTCGAGGGCCAGTACGATGTGTCCGAGAACGGTATGGCATACAACAGCTACGTTATCTTGGGCGAGAAGATCGCTGTCGCCGATTCGGTCGATGGCGGTTTTGTCGACGAGTGGCTCGGCAACCTCGAGGCCGTGCTCGACGGCCGCACGCCCGACTACCTGGTCATCCATCACATGGAGCCCGATCACTCCGCCGGCATCGCCGCCTTTATGGAGCACTATCCCCAGGCACAGATTGTGGCAAGCATGGGCGCCTTCCGCATGATGGTCAACTACTTTGGCACCGATTATCCCGAGCGCAAGATGGTCGTCAAAGAGGGCGACGTGCTCGACCTGGGCGGTCACAGCCTAACGTTTGTCGGTGCCCCCAACGTGCACTGGCCCGAGGTGCTGTTCTCTTACGAGGCCACCGACAAGGTGCTCTTTAGTGCCGACGGCTTTGGCAAGTTTGGCGCCAACGACATCGAAGATCCGGAAGGGTGGGCTTGCGAGGCGCGCCGTTACTACTTTGGCATCGTCGGTAAGTTCGGCAAGTTCGTGCAGGCCGTGCTCAAGAAGGCCGCCGATCTGGACATCCAGGTTATCTGTCCGCTCCATGGCCCCGTGCTAACCGAGAACCTGGGCTACTACCTCGACACCTACAACACCTGGTCGAGCTATCAGCCCGAGGACGAGGGAATCACCATTGCCTACGCGAGCGTCTACGGCCACCTGAAGGCCGCCGTCGATGAGCTCGCATCTGCGCTCGAGGCCCGCGGCCAGAAGGTCTCCGTTTTTGACCTGGCTCGCGACGACATGGCCGAGGCCGTTGAGGATGCGTTCCGCTATGACCGTCTGGTACTCGCTTCCATCACCTATCAGGGCGAGATCTTCCCGTTCATGAGCACCTTTATCCACACACTTGCCGAGCATGCCTACCAGAACCGTACCGTGGCGCTTGTCGAGGCCGGTTCCTGGGCGCCTGCAGCTGCCAAGGTTATGACCAAGGAGCTCGAGGGCATGAAGGACATCACCCTGGCGCAGAACAAGGTGACCGTCCTGGGCTCGCTCAACGACGCCTCGCGCGCTCAGATCGAGGCCCTCGCCGACGAGCTTTCCAAGTAGCAATACTTCACTTTTGACGCGCAAACCACCACAAAGGGGACACCTTTGTGGTGGTTTTTGTTTACGCGCTGGCGACGATGAGGTTGGGGCGGGTGTTGTCGGCGATTTCGGCGATAGAGGTGGCAACGGCATCGTCGGGGTCGCGGTCCATGACGATGGCGTTGACATCGACGAGCTCGGCAAAGCGGTACATGCCACGTCCGTTAACCTTGCTGGCGTCCATGAGGGCCACGCTTTGACGGGCGGCGCCGATCATGGTCGTTTTGGTTTCGGCCATCTGGGGAAAGTCGGTGGTAAAGCCGCAGCCGGGAACAAAAGCGCCAGGGCACATGACGGCAAGATCGGCGTGGACCATTTGGAGCGCCTGCATGGTAAGTGGGCCGTACAGATAGCGATGACCTTTGCGCAGTGCCCCGCCCAGCATGACGACATCGACCGAGGGCATGCTCTCGTCGATGTAATCGGCGATGGTGATATCGGCCGTAATGACGGTGATGCCGTCGCGCTGATCGAGCAGGCGGACGAACTCGAGTGCCGTGGTGCCGGAGTCGACGAGCAACGTGTCGCCGTCGCTGACGAGTTCAATGGCGCTTTGAGCGATGGCCTGCTTGGCGGCGACGTTGACGTTGATGCGCCGATCCTGCGTGGAGACCGTTAGGCGTTTGTGGAGCGACACGGCGCCGCCATGCGTGCGGCGTAGCTTACCGGACTCGGCGAGCGCGTCCAGGTCGGCGCGGGCAGTGACGGAGGAAACGCCAAAGGTCTGGGCGATTTCTGCCACCTGCACGGAGGCGTTATGCTCGAGCATTTCCATGATGGCGGCACGTCGTTCGTCGGCAAATGCACGGTTGGTAGCTTGGGCCATGGTTGCTCCATTCTCGGCTAAATTTGCAGGAATTGTGTTGACTCCATTTTCGTTCATTTTCTTTTTGAGTAAGAAAACACCTTTCGATTACTTATCTTTTCTATAAAAGAAAGACGCTGAACGCCCAAAATTCAATATCGAACACGCCCGCTCGGCTCCAATTCCTTCCGTTTACTTTTCAAAAACGACTGTATTGACCTGCATGGGCTCAATATCTCGCACGTGCAAAGCCGCTGAATTTCATACAATGAGCGCAGCAAAACGCAAGGTAAAACGCCTTGCGGACACGTACGCCCGATGTCCAGATGCGGGCGAGGGAGAGGAGCAAACGCTCATGGCACTTGTTACCACCGAAAAGATGCTCAAGGACGCTCAGGCCGGCCACTACGCCGTCGGCGCGTTCAACGTCGAGAACCTCGAGTTTGTTATGGCCGTTCTGGCCGCTGCCGAGGAGACCAAGTCCCCCGTCATCATGCAGACCACCCCGGGCACCATTAAGACCGCTGGCCTGGATTACTTCTACGGCATGGTCAAGGCCGCTGCCGAGCGCGCTTCCGTGCCCGTCGCCCTGCACCTCGACCACGGTGATGGCTATGACCGCTGCATGCAGGCTTTCCGCACGGGCTACACCTCCGTCATGATCGACGGCTCGCACGAGTCCTTCGAGGACAACATCGCCCTGACCAAGTCCGTCGCCGACGCTGGCCGCGCCATGGGCGTGCCTGTCGAGGCCGAGCTCGGTAAGGTTGGCGGCAAGGAGGACGACGGTCCCGCGGTTGAGGGCGAGAGCCCCTACACCGATCCTGCCGAGGCCAAGGAGTTCGTCGAGCGCACCGGCTGCACCTCCCTCGCAATTGGCGTTGGCACCAGCCACGGCGTGTACACGAGCGATCCTCACATCGAGCAGTCCGTGGTCAAGGCCATTCGCGACGCCGTCGACGTGCCGTTGGTTCTGCACGGCACCTCCGGTGTGCCCGATGAGCAGGTTGCCGAGGCTGTGAAGAACGGCATCTGCAAGGTCAACTACGCCACCGAGCTGCGTCAGGCCTACACCAAGGGCTTCATGGCCTACATGGCCGAGAATCCTGCCTGCTTCGACCCCAAGAAGCCGGCCAAGGAGGGTATGCGTGAGATCACCGAGCTGGTTAAGATCCGCATGACCAACCTCAACTCTGTGGGCAAAGCAGAGTAACAGCAAGGGCACTCCGACTCGCTACATATCCCGGGGAGGGATGAGGGCTTAGTTCCCCAATCGTCCTCGGGCATGCAAAAAGCCTCGCTGCGCACTTCGTGCGGCGAGGCTTTTTGCCCCCTGCGGAAAGATTGGGGAACTAAGCCCTCATCCCTCCCAGGTTGACCTACTCGAGGTCGTCGCCCTTGTGGTGTTGGGGCTGAAAGGGTGGGACGCGTGGGTTATTTGGTTGTTAGGGTTAGTAGGTCGTTGGGGGTTTTGAGGTTGTAGGTGGCGTTTGGGATATCTTGGTGTGATCCCCATGCTGCTCGGGCAAAACTGACCCCTGCTGAAGTTGCGCATTGTTCGTCGTAGACGGTGTCCCCAACGTAGACGACGTTGCCAGGATTCGCGCCCGCACGTCGGAGATATTCGAGCATGGGTGCGGGTGCGGGTTTATGTTCGGTTGTGTCTTCGACAAGGATGATGTGCTCAAAATACTTATCGAAACCAAGGGGTGCAATTTCTTTTGCGTATTCGTCGCGCGCACGTGAGGAGACGATGCCAAGTTTGCAGCCGCTATCGGCGAGCGTTGCGATGACTTCAAGCAAACCTGGAAACACGCTGATGGTGCTTTTAAAGCTGGCGGCAACTTGGCACCAGCGATCCAACGTTGCCTGCGAGTAGATCCCAAGTTTCTCAAGGGCATCCTTGCCGGGTATGCCGAGGGCAAAGTCAAGCTCGTGTCGGGGAAGCGTTTTGCTGGTCTCTTCTTGGACAATCTGGACAAGCGATGACAGAACGCTTTCTTCTGTATCTGCCAATGTCCCATCAACGTCAAATACGATATGGTCAAAGTGCTTCATATGATTGCTCCTCTCTGTTGTTTGCCTGCAAGTTTGATGCAGTGACAGAAGAAGGGCTAGCGGGATTTCTGCCTGGTGCTATCGAGATTCTGCCTCGCTGCTCGATAGCTCGAAGGAGTGCACCCCATTTGTTCTTTAAATACCTGGCCAAGATGGCTTGCTGTTATAAATCCGCATTGGCGCGCGACTGTCTGTACCGTTCGCGTGGTGTGTGCCAAAAGTTCGCAAGCACGGTTTATGCGGTATGCGCGTAGATATGCCGCCGGGGTCGTTCCTGCACAAGTTTCGATAATGCGGTAACACTCTCTTTCGCTTACGCCGGCTGCAGATGCCATCTGGGGCACATCTATAGCGGCTGCATAGTTTGCGCGGATAAAGTCCAGGATTGCCTTGAACTGTACGTCGCGGCTGGTCATCCAAGAGGCGCCGTCGGAAGAAAAGAGCGGTTCGGTCTTGGCGTTAATCTGAATCCAGAGCTCTGACAAACTATTTCGAAGCGCCATCTCGTTCTGCGGCCGTTGAAGGTCGTGGCTAAAGGAGCTCTTTAGCAAATCGATAAAGGGCATATCGTCGGGATTGGTGGGCGACCATTTGAGCACATCGACGCCTCGACATTGAAGCAATGGGTTGATGTAGCGCTTTTGGAGACGCCCCGCGGGATCGCCGAGCATCGACGGCTGAAAGATATGCAGCATTTGAATGGCTGGCGCCGAATTGGGTGATTGCAGCGTGCTGTGCAAAACGCCGCCGTTGATAAAGCCGGCGGACCCTTCCTCAAAGCGTACGTGCTCATGAGCCGCGTGCGTTCGATAGTCGATCGCTCCCTGCTCCATGTAGAAAAGCTCAACTTCGGAATGCCAGTGCCAGGGGACGGAATTGCCCGGATAGCGAGCGAATTCTGCGCGTTCGGCAATATAGGGCCAGTCTTCGGCGGTCTCGGGAAACGCTTCCTCGCGTCCTCCGCGGTGCAATTCTATGTGATCCATGTTTCGCATGGCATCAGTATAAAGCGCAATGGGCTTAGATTGCTCTTGCCTGTTCGGGGAACGCCTTGTCTAGGGATGCTTGGAGCTTTTCGAAGGATGCTCGTAAGTTGAGGCTCTGATCGGCTGAGCGCTTGGTTTTTGTGGTGGGGGAGTCGAGGAGGCCGTTTCTCTGTGTCGGGGGGAAGGAGAAAAGGTTTGCATGTTTTAGGGATGGCTGCTGTGCTGCGTCATTGGAAGAATGCATGCTTTTGCGGCCTCCTCGATATCCACCAAAAGGATGCGCTCGGGGTTTGCTGCTAGGTCCCGTGCGCTGGCTACATTATGCCGCGGCTGCCGCAAAGAAGCGCTAAAGAAAGGCTTAACCTGGTTTGGTGTTACGATGAAACTGCAGGTCAGAGGTATCGAGTAACACTCTTGAAAGGTTTTGAGCTTAAGGGCTTTCTAAGGTTTGTGACGTGGATGTGGCGCGGACGTGCGTAGCGTGTGAATGCTCGCTGTTAGCGCTGCGGCTCTGTGGCGCGCACCTGCTCGATGACCTTTTCCATCGTGGCGTCGATGCGGTCTTTTTTGAGTTCGCATTCCCAGATGGTTATGGGCGTCCAGCCCATTTGAGTGAGCGCTGCCACAGCAGCACGGTCGCGCTCGACGTTGCGACGGAACTTTGCCTCCCAAAACTCAACGTTGCGCTTGGGCTGGCTTGGGTTGCACTTGGGGCAGCGGTGCCAAAAGCAACCGTTGACGAAGATGGCGATCTTGCGGCCGGGGAAGGCGATGTCGGGCTTGCCGGGTACCTTCCATTCCAAACGATAGCCCGTAAGGCCCGCGGCCCGTAGGCGCTGACGTACGAGCAGCTCGGGCTTGGTGTTGGCGCGCTTGTTGCCCTTCATGGACTTTTTGATGGCGGCGCGACGGCGGACCAGTTCGCGCTCGTCAGCGGAGAGGTCCGAGGTATCGATGCCGTCGAGCAGACCGGGCTTGGGACGCTTTTTGCTGCGGCGTTTAGGTGCGCGCTTGGGTTTGGTGGCGGGTTTGTCGGTTGTGTTGGGCGCGGCGTCATCGGCGGAGCTTGCCTCAAGCCGATCTTCCTTTAACTCAATCAGAGCATCAATGAGCCCCTTGTCGGCGGGCATCCATTCCACCGTGGCAAGCGAGGTGCGTGGAATCCAGCGGATATCAAGCTGGCGGTCGTGTTTCTGGGGCTCATCGGATTCATCGGCGAGCGAGCAGTAGTAACACTCCATGGAGAGATGAAAATCGGGGTAGTCATACTCAACGGTGTAGAAATCACGCAGGTTGGTGACTTTTACCTGTAGCTCTTCCATAAGCTCGCGGCGCACGGCGTCTTCGGGTGTCTCGCCGCGCAGAAGTTTGCCGCCCGGGAACTCCCATAGTCCCTGCATGTTGCCGTAGCCGCGCTGCACGGCAAGCAGCTCGTCAGATCCTTCCTTGCGAATGATCCCAGCGGCAACATGAACAGTCTTCAACAGGAGCCCTCTCTCAATATCAATATACGTGGCAGGCTGGCTACCCGTACCTTACACAACGGTAAGGCAAGCGTAAGTCATATCGATGGTAGCCGACTCGTCTTCTTGCGACTATAGATGCCGTAGACTAATCGCAAGAAAGGACTCGGTATGCAAACCACGCACATGGCGACCCCGGTACTGGAGGTCGCGCATCTCGAAAAGGTATATGGAGCGCTGGGCAACGTGACCCGCGCGCTCAACGACGTCAGCTTTACCGTCAACCGCGGTGAATTCGTTGGCATCATGGGTGCCTCGGGCTCGGGCAAGTCGACGTTGCTCAACTGCGTGTCGACCATCGATAGCGCCACGAGCGGCACCATTCGCATCAACGGGCAGGACGTTACGCGCATGAAGCAGGCCAAGCTCTCGCAGTTCCGCCGCGAGGAGCTGGGCTTTATCTTCCAGGACTCCAACCTGCTCGATACGCTCACGGCGCGCGAGAACATCGCCCTGCCGCTCACCATCGCTCGCACGAACGCAGCCGAGATCTCGACCCGCGTGCAGGATGTGGCCGCGCGTCTGTCCATTAGCCAGGTGCTCGACAAGTATCCCTATCAGATGTCCGGCGGCCAGCAGCAGCGCGTTGCCGCGGCTCGCGCGCTCGTCACTGATCCCACTATGATCATGGCCGATGAGCCCACCGGCGCCCTCGATTCCAAGAGCGCCCGCCTGCTGCTCGAGAGCCTGGAGGCCCTGAATCGCCGCCTGCGCGCCACCGTGCTCATGGTTACGCACGACAGCTTTGCTGCCAGCTACACGAGCCGCGTGCTGTTTATCCGTGACGGCAAGATCTTCACCGAGCTGCGCCGCGGCGACACCGACCGCCGAGAGTTCTTCGACCGCATTATGGAGGTCGTTGCCATGATGGGCGGTGAGGGCTCCGATGCTCTGTAAACTCGCTTGGGGCAACGTCCGCCGCGCCGGCCGCGACTACCTCGTCTACTTGCTGACGCTCACCCTGGGTGTCACGGTCTTCTATGCCTTCAATACCGTCTCGATGCAGGTCGACATTGCCGGCATCAAGGAGGAGGGACTGTCCGAGCTCATGGGCAGCATGCTCGGTTACCTGACGTACTTTTTGGCCGGCGTCATGGCCTTTTTGATGGTGTATGCCAACAACTTCATCATGAAGCGCCGCAAAAAGGAGTTCGGCCTGTACCAGGTGCTCGGCATGCGCCGCGGGCGCGTCGCCACGATTATGGCGCTCGAGACCGTGATCGTTTCGGTCGGCGCCTTTGTCGCCGGCATTGTGCTGGGCGTGGGGCTCTCCCAGCTCATGACATTCTTTACGGCCTCGCTCTTTAAGACACAGATCGCTAATTTCCGCTTCTTTTTCTCGGTGCATGCGTTCAACCTGACCCTTGCCTGCATGATCGTGATGTTTGTGCTTACGCTACTGCTGAACCTTCGCGCCGTGCGCCGTACCAAGCTCATCGAGCTTATGGGCGCCGAGCGGCGCAACGAGAGCATCAAGACGCGCAACCCCTGGATTGCGATCGCCATCTTTGTCGTGGGCGTGGTGCTGGTGGGCGTGGCCTATTACCGCCTGTTGCGCGATGGGTTCCCGCTCACCGCGACGGAGGGTAAGCTGCAGGAGGCCATGAACCAGTTTGGTATCACCACGGCCATGGTTACGGTGGGTACCTTTGCCCTGTTCTGGGGCCTTTCGGGCATGCTTATCAAGCTGCTGCAGAGCCTACGCAGCGTGTATTGGCGCGGCCTCAACATGTTTACCGTGCGCCAGCTTGCGGCCAAGGTCAACACGGTGTGCTTTTCGATGGGCGTTATCGCGATGATCCTGTTTCTGGCCATTACCTCGGTGACCTGCGGTATGTCGATCGCCAACGTGATGAACGAAAACCTCGAGCGCTATACGCCGGCGGATATGACGCAGACGTATATCTATTACATGCCCGATAGGCTCGACTACTACAAGGAGTATGTCAATCCTTCCGAGGCCGATCGCATGGTGCTGGCAGACGCAACGGTCGATTTGTACTCTGCATGGCACGGTGACCGTATCGATCCCGATAACGTTGCGGAAAGTATCAAGGGCAAGTCGGCAGATAATGGCAACGAGGCCGGAAAGAAGGTCAATATCGCCGACGTTGCCGGCGAGCATGTGCAGATTGATTCGTATCTGAGCTATACGCTTGGCGGCTCGGATCCTTCGGTGACGGCGGGCGAGATGTGCAAGGCCATGGGCGAAAAGCTCCCCAAGGCGCTCGAGGGCAGCAATGCCGATGATATGGGCCTGTTTGTGACGCCGGCGAGCCAGTACAACAAACTGCGCCAGATGATGGGCGAGGAGCCGGTGAGCATTGGCCGCGACCAGTACTTGCTTACGTGCGATATGGGCGGTGAGCTGGGCGACCTGTACACCAAATATATGGCCGGCGGCCATACCCTTACCTTGGGCGGGCATGAGCTCAAGCCCGCAACCGATAAGTCGGACAAGGACACGGCGGCCATCGCCAACTCGGCGATGGGCAGTAATCCGGGTACCGTCGTCGTTGCCGACGAGCTGTTGTCCCAACTTAATCTGCAGCCGTATTCCAGTAGCCTGCTCGTTAATTACAAACAGGGGATGGATACGACCGAGGCAGACGAGAGCATTAAATACACTGTGCTCGACAATCTGCTCGTTGACGGCAAGGAGCCGGGGTCATGGGGAATCTTCATCACACGCTCCGAGATGTACACGCAAGCAGCGCAAATGAACGGTCTTATTAGCTACCTAGCCATCTACATCGGCTTTGTATTGGTCGTTGCATGCGCGGCGATTCTGTCGATCCAGCAACTCTCCAACGTGGCCGACGGCAGCCGCAGCTATCGCGTGCTGGCGCAGATCGGCTGCGACGACCGCCAGATCCGCCATTCGGTGATGGCGCAGCAAGCGGTATTCTTCCTGTTCCCGCTGGCAGTGGGCCTGGCGCACTCCTTTGTGGCACTTAAGGTGATCATCGAGCTGGTGAGCATTTTCGGAAATATGAGCATCGGCGGCACCGTGGGCCTCACCTGCGCAATCTTCCTGGCAGCATACGGTGGCTACTTCCTGGTGACCTACCTCATGAGCGCCGGCATGGTACAAGCTGCCATCGCCACCCGCTACAGTGAGTAACAGACGGGCAAAACCGTCGCAAAATCAGAGCGAATAACCGCCGCGAAGGGAGTCCAGCTCCCTTCGCGGCGGTATTTTGCGTATCTAGAGCATCTCAGATGCAAGTGAGTAGGCTTTTTTGGATCTGCCGAGCACATCGCGGCAAGTGCTCAATAAAATCGCAGGTCAGGGCTGTGGCGTTTTGAGGTGTGCTCGGCATCCCGCCAAAAGCCTACTCACTTGGTTTTTACCGCTAGAAGACCGCCGCGAGGGAAAGCAGCTCCCTCGCG
>USEK01000021.1 GCA_900553705.1 uncultured Collinsella sp. | reverse complement strand
AGATTCCTCTACGTCTCGTGGGCTCGGAGATGTGTATAAGAGACAGCTTTATCTGCGGATATGCCAGTCTGTCGCTCAACCGTATCGCCGATGCCCGCCGTTGCCTTGCGGGCATCCTCGATACGCCAACTGACGAGGAATCGCCCGCCGTCCACGCCACGCATATCCTGTTCGCCTCGGCCGCGAGCGTCCTGCTGCACTTGCCTTCCCCGTATTCCGCCGAAGAGTTTTATCCGCTTGCAGCGCATCTGCCCGAAGGCCTGCGCCTGTTCGCCAGCTACGTGATGGCGCATGCCCTGTACCTGCGCGGCGAATATGGCCGCAGTCTGGGCATGGCGGAAAACGCCCTGATCATGAAACAGGGAAGTTATCCGATCTCGGAACTGTTCCTGCACCTGGCAGCTTCCATGGCCTGCATGAGTCTCAAAGACGTCGACGCCGCAAAGGCACACTTCGGAGCCGCTTGGGACATTGCGCGTCCCGACGGCCTTATCGAGCTCATTGGCGAGCACCACGGCCTTTTGCAGGGGCTTATCGAGGCATGCTTAAAATCGCAATACCCCGACGATTTCGCTCGCATCATCGAAATCACGTACCGCTTCAGCTACGGCTGGCGGCGCATCCACAACCCCGATTCGGGCGAGGACGTGGCCGACGATCTAACGACCACGGAATTCACCATGGCCATGCTCGCCTGCCGTGGGTGGACCAACGCCGAAATCGCACGCCATATGGGCGTGTCGCCGGGCACCGTCAAAAACCGCCTATCCGGCGTATACGCAAAGCTTGGCATCGGCACGCGCGCCGAGCTGGTCGCGCATATGTTGCGTTAGCGACCGGGCTGCCAAGCGCATCGAACGCGTTCCGGAACCCGGCGCTTCGCTCGATCAATTTGGACATTTTGACCCTTGAACGGCACTACCGCCACGAAGCGGCTTCTCGCAAAATTGGATTATTTCCATCGATACCTGCGGGATGGGAGCCAAAGATGCTTGATCGCCGTTCGTTACTTGTTGCCGGAGCGTCCTCGCTGGCGAGCATTGTGTTGCCGCGCGTGCCGGGAAGCGCAAACGCCTTCATATTGCCGTTTGCGCCCACCGAAGCCTATGCCGACGAAAAAGACCCCTTCAGGGTGCTCGTTCTCTCGCGCACCATGTTTGGTGTGGTCGTGGTCGACGTCGCCAACAAGAATGCGCCCATCGCAGGTGCCCAGGTCACGCTCACATCACGCTATGCCGCAGGCAAGCAGCTCACCGCCACGACCGACGACGAAGGCACGGCCATCTTTGAGGTCGCGCCGCTTTCGGAAGGCTACGTGGACGAGGCAACGCTCCTTGACGCGTACGACTTTAACGGCGGCATCTCCATTAGTGTGGCGGGCTACCGTGATGTCGAGATTCCCCTTGCGCGCATCCAGGGCGGCACCGCCATAACCGCGCCCACGCGTCCGCTTTCCGACGACGAGCCGTACTTCCGCCAGCTCACATTCGACGAATGGGACATCCAATACGCCGAAGCCACGTTCATGGCATTGCCGAAGAACGACACGACAAACGAGCAGCCCGATACGCACGCCTTTACCGTGCAGGCACATCTGCCACAGGGTGGACAGGCAACGCTGCGCATCAACAAAGTGACGCCTGCCGCGGGCAGCTCATCCGAAACCGTCACGCAGATTGGCCAAGTCAAGGCCAGCGCATCGGGCGCGGATAACCTGGCGACGTTCATACTCGAAGACAAGTTCCTCGATGCAGCGTCGAGCCTTCTGGAAGAAGGATGCAAGCTGCGCTTTGTCCTCGAATATCAGGGTAAAACCTACACGCTCTCCTCCCCCATGGCCGTTGTCACTGCGCCAGCCGCAAAGGCGGAATCGGGCTCGACCACCATCATTCCCACCACCATGGACCAAGAGATCACTCCGTTTGATTTCCCCGCATCGTTTCCTGGCATCGGTGGTAATAAGTTCACGTGTTGGATGCCCACATTTCCGATCCTCTTCGATTTCTCGTTTGCCGGGTACGTACTGTTTGGCGGAGGATACAAACCAGCCAGCTATATGAACGATTCGGGCAACCCTGATCCGGAATACTGGAAGAAATCGCCGCGCGAGTCGGGCGCCAAGCAGGCAAGCCGCTACCTCGACGAAATGGAAGGGAAGTGGAATCAGTACAAGAGCATGAGTGCCGGTTCGGGCACCGATCCAAGAAACACCAAGCTCCTTCGCCACCATTGCACGCTGCTGTTCACGATGGATATCGCCACACAGCTGTACGGCTCGCTCGCCTACGATTGGGCGGGCAAAACCTGGGGTGACAACAACGACCCCGCATACGGCAATATTAAGGCCCTCTTCCAGGTAAGAACCGACCTCAACTGGACCGAACAGTTCACCTTGGGACCGGTGCCGTTTTTCCTAAACGTCAACCCCTGGGTGCTGGCAAAACTGGCGCTCGCCGTGGGCGCCCACACGCACGGTAGCGGCGCGGCGTTTTTTAAAAACATTTCGCTCGATTGGTCAAACACGTCGGGCTCGTTCACCATCCAGATCGGGCTTGCCGTTACCTTTGGAGCCGGCGTTGCGGGCGTCGCCTCGTCTGCCGTGCGCGGCGCCGCATCCCTCACGCTGTTCATTGGGTACGAGAAGGCAGATGGACACCCGCTTCCGCGACTGCGCGTAGGTGCAGACGTCGATGTCGATGTGATACTCCAGTTCGTTATGTTCAAGTGGACCACCAAGGCTTGGTCGGGATCGTGGCCCACACTCGCCGATTCGTGGAATATGTCGGTGAACAACGGCGACCAGTATGTACTCCAGCGCTCTGAGCTGGCCTTGGGTGGAGATACGCCTTATACGCTGAACGCCTGCTTCGGCTCGGGCGGCAACGCCGAGGCAGGTGGTGTGCCGCAGTTTATCGCGTCGGCCACCATCGTCACCAACGCCGAGCTGCTCGCACGCGCCGAGGTTAAGGCCACTGCCGTAAACGCCGCGTCTGTCGTGCGCGATTGGGATCAAGCGGTCACGCGCATTGAGCTCGAAGCGGATGCAGAAAGCGACGACACGGGACAGATCGAGCATTTCGTCCATGCACTGATAGAGAACGACGAAAACGCCGCGTCGATGTATGCGTACACCCATATCGGGCAGGCGAAGGACGCCGCTGCGGACCCCAACGCCAATTCTGCCGGCGTGTCGGAAGACGAGCGTGGCGGTATCAAGCCCTCGAACGACAACGTGCTGTTTACTGGCGTGCTCAGCGAAGCTCACATGAAGCTGGCAATGATTGCCGGCGTAGAATGCCTGTTCCGTATCGCCTCGGTGCGCTACGGCGACAATGGCCGCTCGCGCCTGGTGGTGCACACAAAGGCAAACGGCACGTGGTCCGCTCCCGCGCCCGTGGACTTTCCCCTTGGGTTTGGCGAGGGCGACGTGGAGCGCGACGGCATATACGATTACGACTTCGACGTGGTGGAATATGCGGACGGAAGAGGAAACCGGGACGCCTACGTGTTGCTGGTCTCGGGCGAGCGACGCGACGGCGATAGTACCCTTTTCGATACGGCAAGCACATCCGGCATACTGTCCGTCGTGCGCCTGCGCATAAGCAACGACGGAGTTCGCGTGGTGTCGCATACGTCATGGCGCAGCATCTCGCGCGGCCGCTTGCAAGAGGATGGCTACCATTGCCTGCAGTGCCCGCGTATCACGGTGGGCAAGACGCTGGTCGACGGGCGCCTGTCGGGTGCCTACCTCCACCGCCGCGGAACCACCGCAGAAAAGGCGCTCGGCAGCGAGGCTGAGGTTGCGCTGGAGTGCTTCACCCTGTGGTCGGATGATTTGGGCGACAGCCTGACGTTCCGCCAAGTTCTCCGCTTTCCGCAGGCACCGTCGAGTATCGAGCTGGGCGAGCCCGAGAATATCAACGGTAAAATGGTGGTGCCCGTTGCGTACGAGACCGCAGACGGTTGCGGCTGCGCATCGTACGCCGTGATTGGCCAGTCCATTGCGGGCTGGGGCGTTATGCCGCCGGACGCCACGGTACCCCATGCGGTGCCGTGGCCACAACATTCGGGCTTTTTGGCAACCGTCAACGAGCAACTGCAGCATATTACTTGGACGCGAGGCGCATCGGCATTTGCAACGCAGCCTGTGGGTGCCGCAGGCTGTGGCCCGGCATCGTTTAGCGTAAGCAACAACGGCAGATGCGTGCTCTATGTAGAGAACACCGATGGCAAGGTGGGACAAACCTACGACGAAGAAGGCAACCCGGTAGCAGTGATGGGCAAGCACTTCCGCATCTTCGCCAGCACCTTGGCAGGCGATCTGTTCACGGAACCGTTCGTGATGTGCGAGCTGGACCATCCCGTCGATCAGATAACGACATTTTGACGTCGGGAGGCATGCTCTCCGCGCTCGCCACGCACATTGTAAGCGCGGAGAAGAGCGAGGCAGAGCTGCACGGCATCGAAGTGCCCTTGGTGGCGTGTGCCACTCCGACGGGCGCGGTCGCCACCTCGGGCGCGGTGGTGCCCGGAGCAGCAGGCGAATCCTTCATGGTCACGGTGCGAAACGACGGCAACACTTTGCTGACCGCCGGCACGATCGATCTGTACCGAGAGGGCTCCAGCCAGCCGTTCTCCAGCGCATCCATCGGATTCGGAGCGAACGCGCGCATGGCTTCGATCTACGATCCAGAGCTTGCCGGAGACGCTTCGGCCAACGACATGGCACGCGTGAAATACGCGCTCGAGACGCTGGGCGCGCGTTTTGCAACGCACCCGCTGGTAGCCGACAACGGCAACGCCGTGCTGGCACCGGGTTGCACGGCACAGTTCCGCATGAGCTTCGCTATCCCCGAGAGTTGGAGCGACGAAGTGGGCAAACGCGTAACGCTGTATGCGAAGGCGCGTGACCTGGTGGCGCTCGATCCCGTAACGCTCAAGGAAATCCGACCGGGCGCAAACTCGGCGCTGGGTGCCGTACTGCACGAGCTTCATGTGCCCGACGCGGCATGCGAACGCTCAGAAATTCAGGTCGGCGTATGCGATAGCGCGGATACGACAGGACTTCACGACGCCCCGATGCCGGCGGACGGCGATGGTGGCTCAAGTGGCGGCGGTACTGACGAGGGCGGCTCCGGCGGAAGCAGCTCCGGCAGTGGCAAGGACCACGACAATAACAAGCGCTCCGGAAAAGCGGGCGCACTTGCGGGCACGGGCGATGTCAACGCTCCCCTTACGGCAGCCGCTGCAGCACTCGCCGCGGCAGGCGCCGGCCTCGTCGCCTACAGCGCCCGCCGCACGGCGCTCGAAACCGACACCGCCAATGAGGTCAATTCGGATAGGCCTCGCTAGCTCCTACTTACTTTTGTGAGAGGCGCCGACTCGGCTAATCGAACATCAAAATGGGCTGGTTCTGGATACCCAGAGCCGGCCCACTGCGCATTAGATGTCGCCAGCGGAGTCGAGCTCGGCTTCCTCGCCCCGCATTCCACCGAGGACAGTGGGGCACTATCGTTTAAGGGCTTCGTTATTGTTCGATGGCCTTCTTTACGACTGCGGGGACGCCTGCCGCCACCACGTTGTCCGGAAGGTCTTCCGTCACGACGCTGCCCGCGGCAATTACGCAACCGCTGCCGATGGTAACTCCCTGCAGCACTGACACGTTCGCGCCAAACCAGCAGTTATCGCCGACAACGATGGGCAGAGCCTTCTCGAGACCCAAGTTGCGGTCCTTTGCCTTTAGGGGGTGCGAAGCGGTGTAGAAGCCGCAAAACGGCCCGATAAACACGTTGCCACCAAAGGTGATAGAGCCGCCGTCCATAAAGTAGCAGCCATGGTTTACAAAGCAGCCCTCACCAAAGCTCGTCTTGCTCCCGTAGTCAAAGTAGACAGGCGAAAGGACCGTCAGCCCCCCGGGAAGATCGGTATCGAGCAAGGACTTCAAAGCATCGAGCTGTGCGTCGCTTCCAGGTTTTGCCATATTAAAGTCATAGCAGAGCGCCTCCGCCTTCGCGCGTTGCGCCAGGAGCTCCTCGTCAAAGTTGGCATCATGCCACTCACCGCGCTCCATCTTCTCTTTCTCGGTCATTGCGCCCCCTCAAACAACATGCAGTCTTGATGCGGCAATTCTACCAGCCGATAAGCCACGGTTTTAACACGAGCACCACACCGCGCAGGGAATGACCGCAGAAGCCAAAGGTGCCCGACTCCGAACAATTGTTCGATGGATTTCGTGTTAGATAGAATCGTCCGAGGCCTGGGCTATGCTACCTTGACTATCTATATGACTAAAACGCAGCAAGGGAGCACCGAGAGAGCGAGTATGGCAAAAAACACCGCAAACTATGGTAACGACAGTATCCGCCAGCTCAAGGACGAGGAGCGCGTACGCCTGCGCCCCGCCGTCATCTTTGGCTCGGACGGACTCGATGGCTGCGCGCATGCTGCCTTCGAGATCCTGTCCAACGCCGTTGACGAGGCGCGCCAGGGCTACGGCAAGCTCATCACCCTTACCGCTTTTCGCGATGGCTCTATTCAGGTGGAGGACAACGGCCGCGGCTGCCCGCTCGACTGGAACCCCTCCGAAAAGCGCTTTAACTGGGAGCTCGTCTTTTGCGAGCTCTACGCCGGCGGCAAGTACAACAACAACCAGGGTGGCGACTACGACTTCTCGCTCGGCACCAACGGCTTGGGCTCGTGCGCGACCCAGTATGCCTCCGAGTATATGGACGTCACGGTTTGGCGCGACGGCAACAAGTACTCCCTGCACTTTAAGAAGGGCAAGGTCGTCGGTGCCAAAAAGAAGGCGCTCGAGATTGAGCCCAGCGACGAGGACCGCACCGGCACCACCATCAAGTGGCGCCCCGATCTTGAGGTCTTTACCTCCATCAGCATCCCCCACGATTGGTATCGCGAGACCATGCGCCGCCAGGCCGTGGTCAACGCCAACGTGACCTTCCGCCTATGCATTGAGGGCGACGATGGCGAATTTACCGAAGAGGATTTTTGCTATCCCAAGGGCATCGAGGACTACGTGCTCGAGAAGGTCGGTGCCGACTACCTCACCGAGCCCTTCTTTATCGAGGCCGACCGTCGCGGTCGCGATCGCGAGGACCTGCCCGATTACAACGTAAAAATCACTGCTTGCATGTGCTTCTCGCGCACTTTCATGATGCAGGAGTACTACCACAATTCCTCCTGGCTCGAGAACGGCGGTTCGCCCGAGAAGGCGGCCCGCAGTGCTCTGACCAGCGCCATCGACGCCTACATCAAGCAACAGGGCAAGTACAACAAAAACGAGAGCGGCATCAAATGGCAGGACGTCCAGGACTGCCTGGTACTGGTGACCAACTGCTTCTCCACCCAGACGTCCTACGAAAACCAGACCAAGAAGGCTATCAATAACCGCTTTATCCAGCAGGCCATGACCGCCTTCTTTAAGGAGCGTCTCTCGACCTATTTGATCGAGAACAAAGACGCCGCCAACAAGATTGTGGAGCAGGTGCTCATCAACAAGCGCTCGCGTGAGAACGCCGAGAAGACCCGCCAGAGCATCAAAACCAACCTGCAGCAGAAGACCGACATGGCCAACCGCGTGCAGAAGTTCATCGACTGCCGTTCCAAGGACAAAAACCGTCGCGAGATCTACATCGTAGAGGGCGACTCGGCAGCTGGCGCCATCCGAACGTCGCGCGACGCCGAGTTCCAGGGCGTTATGCCCGTCCGCGGCAAGATCCTCAACTGCCTAAAGGAGGACTACCCGCGCATCTTTAAGTCCGACATCATCATGGACCTTATGCGCGTGCTGGGCTGCGGCGTGGAGATCAAGGACAAGCGCATCAAGAACCTTGGTGCCTTTGACCTGGACAACCTCAACTGGAACAAGGTCATCATCTGTACGGACGCCGACGTCGACGGCTATCACATCCGAACACTCGTGCTCACCATGCTCTACCGCCTAGTGCCCACACTTATCGACGAGGGCTACGTGTATATCGCCGAATCGCCGCTCTACGAGATCAACTGCAAAGAGAAGACCTACTTTGCCTACACCGAGCTCGAGAAGAACGGCATCCTCAAGGAGATCGGCGACCAGAAGTGCTCCATCAACCGCTCCAAGGGTCTTGGTGAGAACGATCCGGACATGATGTGGCTCACCACCATGAACCCCGAGACGCGCCGCCTGATCAAGGTGGAGCCCGAGGACGTCACCAAGATGGAAACCATGTTCAACCTGTTGCTGGGCAACGACGAGGCGGGCCGCAAGCGCCATATCTCCGAGCACGGCAAGGAATACCTGGACCAGCTGGACCTGCAATAGCAGCAAATCGATAACGACGGCCCATAAGAAGTTCAAGAGGAAATCGTGGCAAAGAAGAAGACGAAGAACCAGCCAAAGAAAAAGCAGGTCAACGCCGAGAACGTCATCGGCCTGCACTCCGAGGTCACCGACCAGCCGATCACGCAGACGCTCGAGGTCAACTACATGCCCTACGCCATGAGCGTCAACGTCTCGCGCGCATTCCCCGAGATCGACGGCTTTAAGCCCTCGCACCGCAAGCTGCTCTACACTATGTACAAGATGGGCCTGCTCAAGGGCGAGCGCCAAAAGAGCGCCAACATCGTGGGTCAGACCATGAAGCTCAACCCGCACGGCGATGCCGCGATCTACGAAACGATGGTGCGCCTGGCGACGGGCAACGAAGCGCTGCTTGCCCCCTTCGTGGAGTCGAAGGGCAACTTTGGCAAGTACTATTCGGGCGACCTGAGCTACGCCGCCTCGCGTTACACCGAGGCCAAGCTCTCCCCCATCAGCGCCGAGATCTTCAAGGACATCGACAAGGACCCGGTCGACTTCGTCGACAGCTACGACGGCGCCATGAAGGAGCCGCGCCTGCTGCCCACCACGTTCCCCAACATCCTTGTCTCGGCCAATAAGGGCATCGGCGTCGCCATGGCGTCCGACATCTGCGGTTTCAACCTCAACGAGGTCTGCACCGCCACGATGCACTACCTGAAGGACCCCGGCTGCGACCTGCTCGAGTACATGCCCATGCCCGATTTCTCGACCGGCGGCGAGATTATCTACCGCCGCGAGGAGATGGAGAAGATCGTCGAGACCGGCCTGGGCAGCTTCCAGATTCGCTCCCGCTGGCGCTGGATTCCCGAAGAGCGCATCATCGAGGTCTACGAGATCCCCTACACCACCAAGACCGATGTCATCATCGAGCGCATCGTCAAGCTCTCCAAGGAGGGCAAGGTCAAGGAGATCGCAGACATCCGCGATGAAACCGACCTTTCGGGTCTGCGTATCGCCATCGACCTTAAGCGCGGCGTCGACCCCGACAAGCTCATGGCCAAGCTCTATCGCTCGACCACGCTGCAGGATTCGTTCTCGTGCAACTTCAACGTGCTCGTCGACGGCTATCCCCGTGTTATGGGCGTGCGCCAGATTCTGCACGAGTGGGTCAAGTGGCGTATTGAGTCCACGCGTCGCCGCATTAACTTTGACCTGGGCAAAAAGTCCGAGCGCCTGCACCTGCTGCACGGCCTTGAGGCAATTCTGCTCGACATCGACAAGGCCATCGCCATCATCCGCGGCACTAAGCTCGAGGCAGAGGTTGTACCCAACCTTATGAAGGGTTTCGACATCGACGAGACCCAGGCCGAGTTTGTTGCCGAGCTTAAGCTCCGCAACATCAACGAGGAGTACATCCTCAACCGCACCAAGGACATCGCCAAGCTCGAAGGTGAGATTGCCGAGCTCGAGGAGATCCTCTCGAGCGAAGACAACATCAAGAAGGTCATCAGCGATGAGCTGGCCGCGGTTAACAAGAAGTACGTGATGCCGCGCCGCACGGGCAGGATCGAGCCCCATGAGGTTATCGAGGTAAGCTTGGAGCCCGAGGTCGAGGAGTACCCGGTGACCATCATGCTCTCGCGCGATGGCTATCTCAAAAAGATGACGGACCGCGTGCTCAAAAAGGCCGCCACGCTCAAGTACAAGGACGGCGACAAGCCCTTTATCGAGTTCCCGTCCGCCAACACGCACGAACTGCTCGTGTTTACCAACAAGAGCCAGGTATACAAGTGCAAGGTTGCGGCATTTGAGGATACCAAGTCGGCCCAGCTGGGCTCGTACCTTCCGACCGATCTCGAGATGGAACCCGACGAGAGCGTCATCTGGGTCATCGACCCCGAGGACTACAAGGCCGACGTGCTGTTCGTCTTTGAGAACGGCCGCGTGGTGCGTGTCGCGCTTTCTGGATACGTCACCAAGACCAACCGCAAGCGCCTTAAGAACGCCATCTACGGCGGCAGCAAGCTGCTGTATGCGCAGGTGCTCAAGGAGGACCGCGACCTCGCGCTGGTCTCGAGCGACTACCGCCTGATGAACTTCAACACGTCGCTGCTCAAGACCAAGACGACCACCAACACGCAGGGCGTCCAGGCCTTTACGGCCAAGAAGGGCCGCTCGGTCACCACCGTCGGCACGACCGAGGACATCCTCGGCGCCGGCGTCTCCGCCGAAAAGTTCACCGCGCAGAGCCTGCCCTCCGCCGGTGCCCTCATGAAAGAAAACGACATGCCGAGTCTGTTTGACTAAAACAACGGTGGCCAAACCGTCATGGTTGTACAAAGCAGCGGGGCCCGGAGCGCAGCAACATCGCACTCCGGGCCCCATGCATTACAGCAGCATCATCCCTATAGACAAAATGCCGCATAAAGTGGAACAAACATAAGCCCATCATTCATTCCAAAGGGCTTAGTCGATAGCCTGATAAGGCGCACGCCCGGATGGGTCTTTTTAAGTGAGGACAGGCTTCGAGATCTTGTGTTCTCTCCCGCCTTGACTTCAATCGCAGACAAGCATCCCTGCTTCTCTACTACAAAGTCGATTTCCGCACGATTATCTCGCGCCCAATAATGCAGCGGATAGCCCATGGCTGAAAGCTGTTGGGCAACGTAGTTTTCGGTAAGTGCACCCATGAATGTGCCGCCGATGCCGGCAAGAATATCGGCGCGTTGAGCACCGGCCTTGGAGACGAGCAGCCCTGTATCCGCCTGATAGATTTTAAAAGCAGAAGGGTTAACGAAGGCCTCTAAAGGGCTTTCGATCTTCCCAACCAGGCTGCAGCGCGCCACCGTACCCGACAATACAAGCCAGTCGAGAGCATCTCCAAAGAGAGACGCATTGCCCCCCGCTCGCACTACCTTGTATTGAAATTTACGATTCTCTTTGGCAAGCTGCTGTGGAATGGAATCGAAGCACGCACGCGTCTTTGCGCTCAAGCGCTCATCAGCATATTTATTAGTGTCGGCGGAGTATCCGTCGAGAATAATCCGATGCTTTTCGGCCACATCAATGATTGACTGATCATCGATGTACGTTTGGACCGCCTCGGGCATTCCGCCAACAACAAGATACTGCCGATAGAGCCCAAGCGCCTTTTCATGAAGGCTTGGCGCAAGAGGACCCATAAACTCGAATGATGAGCGTATCTCATCGACCAGCTGATCGTGCCCCATCGCCCAGAGAAACTCCTCGAAATCGAGTGGAGTCATCTCAATCAAGTCGGTCTTTCCGACGGGGAACGAATACGACTGATGGTTAATGGCAACCCCAAGAAGCGACCCAGCA
The DNA here is from genome assembly GCA_900553705.1 of uncultured Collinsella sp. GTDB lineage: Bacteria > Actinomycetota > Coriobacteriia > Coriobacteriales > Coriobacteriaceae > Collinsella. The sequence continues at coordinate 2,204 of USEK01000021.1, read as the reverse complement.
GCCGCAACGTAATACTCGGGAGCATCTTCGCAAAAGTATTTAAGGGAAGTGAGCGCTTCCTCGCATGCCTGGATCTCGTCAATGAACAGTAAGGTTTTGCCAGGCACGATACGCTGTCCCGTACGAGCCTCGATCGCGCGTACGATCGAATGAGGGTCAAGACCGCCCGAAAAATCCGCTCGCGCCGACCGGTCGTTCTCAAGATTAACGTAGACAACCGATTCGAAAAGATCCTGGGCGTACGTTCTGAGCAAATAGGTCTTGCCACACTGGCGCACGCCTTTGACCAGCAAAGGTTTTCTATCGGCTCTGTCTCGCCATTCCCTAAGGAGCTCGTCTGCCTTGCGACGCATGCGCAACCTTCCCTCATGAACTTCTGTTTGACAATATTTTAACGCGGATTAATTTGTTTTCAGTTATTTTTCTGCGTTTAAAAATTGTTCTATATGGCACTTGAGGGAATACACCCCTATCTCTTGGTAAGGATAGCAAGCATTTCCACCAACGCTGATTGCCATGCGTTCTTCTTGTCCTTAGGCGAGCTTGCGAGCGAGCTCGCGCACCTCTTTCAACTTGGGCGAGGATGCCATGCTGTCGCGCTCGGTCATACCGCTGATGGTGACAATGCCCTGGTCCGCCCACTTGCAGTAAGCGCAGGTTGACTTGTACATGGCGATCGCCGCGTCATAGACGCCCTGGCTGTGGCTATCGAGCAGAAGGGCCGTCTTGGTGAACGGGAATCCCGTGGCACCGAAAGCGTACAGACGGTCGATGGCGGCCTTTTCCTGCGCGGTGATATCGAACCAGTAGATAGGCGAAGCAAAGACGACCATATCTGCATCTTTCAGCGATTCGATCACGTTGGCCATGTCATCCTTCTGCACGCAGACGCCCCCATGGGCGAAGCAGTACTGGCATCCCAAGCAGCCGGCGATCTTCTTGCTGGCAACGCGAACGACCTCAACCGTATTACCGCCCTCACGCGCGGTCTCGGCAAACGCCTCGACCATGGTGTCGGTATTGGCGCCCTTACGCGGGCTGCCGCTCAATACAACGATTTTCATAGGATTCCCTCTCCTTCATGCTGCAGGCGCGCGGCATGTTTTTTGTAACCAAAACGAATGGAGTTAATCAATCGCCAGCAGACCATATCTCTTGTTCAAGTTCCCTAAAGAAGCTCAAAACGATTGCGATTGCCTCATACAACATCGAAAACCAAAGAGGGGCCATAGCAACGTCGCCTGCCTGAAATGGCCTGCGGTCAAAATCAACTACAGGGGATCGTGACGAGCCGATACCGCCCGCATGCCCCCTTCGGAATAGGCGCTGAGCAGCTCCTGAGCGTGGGCAAACTCGGGCCCTCGCCTCCAACCGAGCAGGCGGTTGACCGCGAGATTTCCCTGGACGTTGTGGACGAAGAGCAGATAGGCGTCCTCGCGCGAAAGCCCAGTCTCCTCCATGATCGAGGGAACCATCTGCTCGGCGCCGCGCTCGACGACGCGCTGTGCCACCCGAGCGTACGCGTCGTCATCCGAGTAGAGCAGATAATAGTCATCGTTTGCCGGCGGACGCTGGCAGAGGGCACCCGCCTCCGTTCCCTCGAGCGGCGGCACCGCCGCCAAGGCCTCGTCGATAAGCGCGTCGAGCAGGGCGAACTTGTCCTCGTAGTGCAGATAGAACGTGCCACGGTTAATATCGGCACGGCGGCAGATATCCGCTACCGTCATCTTCGCGAAGCCGACCTCGGCCAGCAGCGCGAAGAACGCCTCCCGTATGACCGAGAGTGTATAGCGTCGGCGACGATCGATCTTCCCCGCTTCCATTACCCCTCCAATTGCAACGCTCGACAATGCCCGGCAAACGCTCGTTTATCGACAGCAGGCCGAAGCTGTTCATTGCTCTTAAGCAAATCGACATGGATACTTTTTATAGACACGTGTTTATAATAGCTGAAAGAAGGTATCCAGTGACCCTGTACGAGCAGCTCGTTATCGAGCTCACCAACCGATCGTTTTCCCTTCATGCCGCCTACCGCAGCGGCAGCACGCCCTATGAGCTGAGTGACCGCGAGCCCGAGCCCTACGACCAGCAAATCGAGGACTTCGCCCGTATGATCGAAGAAGCCGATTGCGTGCTGGTGGGCGGGGCCTCCGGGCCTGTCTCTTATACACATCTGACGCTGCCGACGACTAGTCGAGTGTAGA